>JABFSY010000164.1 GCA_013140395.1 Cyclobacteriaceae bacterium | reverse complement strand
AACAAAAAGATGAACTAGCCAAAAAGTACTTTGAGGAGCATGATGAACTAATGGGAGCTCTCGAAGCTGCAAACACACAAATTCTGGCTACCAAAGAGGATTTGTATGATTTTGTTGCACATGCTACGAAGTAGTAGTTACCGATTAGCAAAAAGTATACAATTTGAATTCTTTACTTCTTTTTTATGGCACTCCACTTTGAAAAACACGCAGCAAAAGGAAATGGATTTATAAACCGCCTGGCTACACACCTGAAGGACGAAGATAATCGCGATCGCGCGGGGCGGGTACTACGCTGTGTTTTAAAGGTACTGCGTGACCGTATTACCCCCGAGGAGTCGTTCCAACTGATGGCTCAACTGCCTATGGCAATAAAAGCGATTTATGTGGATGGCTGGATGCCCCAACGCCATCATGCTCGTATAAGAACCATACAAGAGTTTGCCGAACAAGTGATAAAAGAAGACGGTTTGTTGGCATGGCGAGATTTTTCCACCTTACAAGATGCCCTGCTAGCCTGTGAAGCTGTCGTCAAAACTATCGCTGACTATGTTACAGCCGGAGAACTGCACCAGGTTATTGCGGTTTTACCAGAAGACATGAAAGGTTCCTTTCTAAAATGGGCTCACACTCCCTAGTGTGGACACAAACGGTCAGTTTACTTATTGGACCTCAGGCTCATTCTAGAAGAACTATTGCTGTTTCTTTCGAGGAAATTGTTGCAGGGCGGCAGCCACTGCCCTATCCACATTAGCCTGTGTCAAAGCTGGATATAAATCGAAGTAAGAAATGGCCACGGAGCGCCAAACCATCTTACCTTGTTGTTTGTCAATCAAATCAATGATAAAAGTGCCTTTTAAAAGAAGTACTTCTTCTCTGTTAGTAAAAGGAATAAACTGATGGACCTCATCGGGGCGGTGGTAGGCATAACCGGTATCCGTTTTCATCACCACTTGAACATCCATTAATAAATCCGGATTGTCAGAATTAAATGCAATACCCTTTCTCTTCATCTCTGACTTTATTGCTTTTTGCATGTAACTTCTGACCAGTGAATCGTTGAGGTAGTCAGGGCCTCGAAAAGTGAATTCACAACTTTCCAACCAACAAAAAGTTTGATACTTACTAAAATCATGGTTAGGCAGTCGCAGGGTACGAACTTTCACCGCGCAACTTGCCGCTACTAGCAACATCGCAAACCAAATGAGAACTAGTCGTGTCGTCTTCATTTTGTTATCTCAAATTGACTTCCATTCTATACGAGCCGCCTACTGCGCAAAAAACTACCATACAACATGAGCATAATACCCAATACGGCAAATACCAGTTGTAACAAGTGCGTGTCAGGCAACAAATAAACCTGAACCATAATCCAGCCTGTCAAAATTGCTCCCTGAAGTAGAATAATCGTTGGATAAGCTTTTGCTTTGGCGATTGACAGACCAGCAGCCACCAAACTGAGCGCCCCTACCAGTACAAGAAGCACTAACCCCGGCAATCTATAATCTGGGAACGCAATAGTCATTTGACTCGGATCACCCAAACCTAGCGAACTTCCAGAGGGATCAGTCAATAACATAGCGCCTCCGACACACGCACACAAGCCCGTGACTATCAACAAAATAATTGCAATCAATCGAGCCCAATACATGTGGATTATCTTTAAAACAAAGTTATCGAACCACGCAAAATAACTCCATGACAAATGATCAAAAGCAAGGTGATAGGAATCATGAAGAAATCAATCTACTATCATAATACCACACCCTATTTTGATCGTACGTTTGTACCGGATTTCTCAACTAACCAAATAAGAAATCCAAGAATATATGAAAACGTTAGCTAAAAGAAACGTAGATGTATTCCCATCTCTTGTTTCTGATTTTTTCAGAACCAGCCCATTTATGACTGGATTGTTTGATGTTGACATGGACTTGCTTCCTGCAAGACTTGGCGTGACAATGCCTTCAGCTAATTTTACGGAAAACGAAAAAGAGTACAAGATTGAATTGGCTGCTCCTGGCTTAAGTAAAAAAGATTTCACCATCGAGATGGAGAATGACGTGCTAACTATTAGCTCTGAAAAAGAAGAAGAGAAAAATGAAAAGGATAATGGATTTAGTAAAAAAGAGTATTCCTTCAACTCATTTAGTCGCTCTTTTACTCTTCCAGAAAACGCCAAATCAGAAAAGATCGATGCAAAATATGAAAATGGTATTCTGACAATCAATGTTCCAAAAAAGGAGTTCACTCCTTTAAAACCAAGAAAAGCAATACCCATTTCATAGACGTAAAAAGCACTAAAACTCTTAGTGAAATCGGATAAGTGCGAGAATTGGCCAGATTTGATTCATTCAAAAATGAATGTTTTAAGTCTGGCCTTTTTTGCAGGTCCTCAAATTAAAAATATGTTGTCATTAATCGTTTTGTGATATCTTGCAACTGCGATATAAAAGCTTACTATGGCGGTTGATACGAAAGTCGAAAATACCCACCAACTCCCCCAAGTAACGAATAATGAATTTGAGACGCTTTTTAGTCATGCAACTATTGGGATTCTGATTACCGATTCCAAAGGGTTGGTCGTCAATTTCAATCAGTATGCCGAGCAACTTTTCGGCTACCAAAAAAATGAGGTAATAGGAAACCCTGTTGAGTTACTTATCCCACACACAAAAAGGGGGGCACACGTGGCCCATCGAACAAACTTCAACGAACACCCCACTAACCGAATGATGGGTGCTGCTAGCCACCTATTTGCAAAACGAAAAGACGATTCTGTTTTTCCTGTTGAAATCAGTTTAAGCCATTTTAACAACGGCAGCCAACTATTTGTAATCGCATTCATTATTGACATTACTGTGCGTAAGCAAAATGAAGATTTACTTAAAGAGCAAAAAAATCAAGTACTGCAATTTGCGGAGCAAACTAAACGCCTAAACGCAGAATTGGAGAAAAAAATAGAAGACCGCACAAAGATGCTAAAGGAAACGCTAGAGGCCTTAGAAAACACCCAACAAGAAACGACCAAAGCGCTAAATTTTCAAAAGGCCATACTCAACCATGCGGGAGCTTGCATTATTGCAACCGACATATATGGAGTTGTTCAATTGTTCAACACAACTGCCGAAGAATACCTGGGTTACTCCAAGAGTGAAGTTATTGACCAGGTAAATGTCGTTCATTTTCATTTAGTCTCGGAGCTTCAGTCAAAAGCAGCAGCGTTTTCGAGAGAGTTAGGTAAAATCGTAACCCCCAACTTCAATGTTCTATCGGCTAAATCAGTGGATGATTTACCCAATGAGCATGAATGGACATACGTCCGAAAGGACGGCACCACATTTACGGTTTCGCTCAATGTAACAACCTTGCGGGATGCACAAAATCGCATTTCCGGTTTCTTGGGCGTGGCGGTTGATATATCCGAACTAAAAAAATTTCAAAATAGTCTTCAGGTTGCGCTAGAAAAAGAAAAGCATCTGGGAGATTTGAAATCTCGGTTTGTCACCATGGCTTCGCATGAATTCCGAACGCCATTAAGCACCATTCTTTCCTCCGTATCGCTCATCGACAAGTATACAAGTGCCGAAGATTTGGAAAAAAGAGAGAAGCATATCAAACGCATCAAAAGTGCCGTGGGGAATATGAAAGACATCCTGGAGGACTTTTTATCTCTGGGTAAAATGGAAGAAGGGAAAATACAACTCAATCCGGAACTACTTACACCTGCCGAGTTACGCGATGAACTGGAGGCCGTCATACAAGAAATGCAGCGACTGACGAAGCTTTCCCAACAGATCACCCATACCTTTACAGTTACTGACGACTGTAACATTGGTCGGAAAATGCTACGGCATATCATGACGAATTTGATTTCGAATGCTATCAAATTTTCTCCGGAAGGCAGTACCATTGACATCAGTAGTGAAAACAAAAAAAACGAATTGGTTTTCACTATTCAGGATACAGGAATTGGTATATCAGAATCAGATCAGAAGCACTTATTTGAGCGGTTTTTTAGGGCTGAAAATGCTTCGAATATACAAGGTACAGGTCTTGGCCTTCACATCATTAGTAGGTACCTGGATCTTGTTAATGGACACATTGAACTTGCCAGCAAATTGAACAAAGGCAGCACGTTCATCGTGCACATTCCGCAATAGCTTTCAAAAAAAGCAATAGGTTAAAGCATTCGATCAATTGATTTTGTCACTATCTTTGAAAAAGCTTCATACCATGAGTAAAATATTGATCATTGAAGATAACCTGGAAGTTGGTGAGAACACGGCCGAGATTCTCGAATTGGCGCAATATGAAGTGGTGACGGCCGAAAATGGAAAAACAGGGGTAGAACGAGCCATACAAGACAAGCCAGATCTAATCATTTGCGATATTATGATGCCCGTTTTAGACGGGTATGGCGTGTTGCATATGCTCAGCAAAAATCCGGAGACAGCCGCGATTCCTTTCATATTCTTGACGGCAAAGTCTGAAAAATCAGATTATCGAAAAGGGATGGAGCTAGGTGCGGATGATTATATTACAAAACCATTTGACGATACCCAGTTACTCAGCGCCATAGAAATAAGGCTTCGAAAATCAGCTCTTCTCAGGAAGTCGTTCTCCGCAGATGCAGAAGGAATGAATGCATTTATGGAGTCGGCCCAACAACACACAAGACTAAAGCTTACTGATAAGGCACGTCAAACCCAATCTTACAAAAAGAAGTTTATCCTTTATCAGGAAGGTCACCGGCCCCAATTTTTATACTTGATTATCTCAGGCAAGATTAAAACTTATAAGACGAACGAAGACGGGAAAGAATTCATCACCAACATTCATACCCAAGGAGATTTTATCGGCTACACACCCATCTTGGAGGACTCGGCCTACAAAGACAACGCAGAAGTATTGGAAGAAGCTCAGTTAATGCTGATCCCCCGAGAAGATTTTCTTTCTCTAATTAGCCACGACAACCAATTGGCCAAGCAGTTTATCAAACTTCTAAGCCACAACATTGTCGAAAATGAAGAAAGGCTGATCAACCTCGCTTATAATTCCGTGCGCAAGCGTGTAGCGATTGGCTTATTGGAGGTACATTCTAAATTTAAGACAGCACCCAACAGCAACCCTTCGCTGGAGATTTCCCGAGAAGATCTGGCACAAGTGGTTGGCACGGCCACCGAATCATTGATCCGCACATTGAGTGAGTTTAAGGGTGATAAATTGATAGATATTAAGGAAGGGAAAATAAGAATTCTGGAAGAATCCAAACTGAGGAACCTGCTTGGGTAAAATTCTTTTTCTATTGATTCATCTGTTCACCTTCTGAGTTTTGTTGTTCTAAAGGCCAATGATCAGTGTGTGAAATTTCTACCCACACGTTTCCAGATTTTCGTAACACTTTCACAATCAAATTAGCATATTCCAAAAAATCCTTTTTGATACTGGCGATGGATCTATTTTTACTTACACTAATCGTGAGCGGATTTTTCTGAACCAACTGGAAGTCATCGCCCAACTTATCTTTATGAACATTCCCGTTGGCAACCATACTCTTGAAGAACTCAATTTTCAGGTAAGGATAAAACAGACTAAAGTTCTTTCGTATTTCACCAATCCTTGTTCCATTTTCAATTAAGACCTCCATTGTTCCATCTGATTCAAGCTTGCTACTCCTAACCATAGATCATCAAATTTTTACTCAAAATAATATCATCCTTATGGCGTACCGTCATAACATTTGTCGATAGGTAAGATGATTGTTGTCATTGCGGTAGTCTTTATAGGTACGACTTGACCACTTGAATAAAAAAACTCGTGGTCAAGGTAACTGCTTCAAATTTGAAGGATTGATTACCACGACAAAATGATTTTTGTCATAAAGGGGGCTGAAATTTCTCAAAACACGGCTCTTTATATGCCAGCTAACCAATAGTGGCTGAGCTTTTCTAGGGCCATTAAAAAAAGAAAAGAGCGGGAAACGAGGCTCGAACTCGCGACCTACAGCTTGGGAAGCTGTCGCTCTACCAACTGAGCTGCTCCCGCTTTTTAAAGACGGCCTAAAAATACAAATTTCCTGAAATTCATTTTTAGCAAAAAAAAACCTTGAGCAAAGGCTCAAGGTTTCAGAGGTTCCGAGCG
>JABFSY010000227.1 GCA_013140395.1 Cyclobacteriaceae bacterium | reverse complement strand
CTTTATCCATTGCCATTTCTGTTGCGATGTTATGCGCATTTGTTATTGCGTACGTACTCAGACGTAGGCATCCAACGGTTGCAGTAATAATAGTAACATCTGTTGCGTTGATCACCAAGAGCTATCAACGGCTTACGGTTCCCAACACGATGACCACGTTGTCGGTTGTCATGATTGTAGGGTTTATTTTTTCCGTGATGTTAAAAGGGCGACTCATGTGGATCATGCATGGGATTGCTTTTATCATTATCAATACACTATTTGTTTTTCACCTGCCGGATGCTATCACTGCCGCCATTACGTATTCGGTTTTGTATTTTGTTCTATCTTATGCAACAGGAGTGCTGAAAGCGAACTACGATAGAATTCTTGAATACTTGAGAGATAGCAATATCCAACTCAATGAAAAGAGCAAGGAAATTGAAACCCAAAATGAAGAACTTCTTCAAATCCAGGACAATCTAAATGCCTTAAACACGCACCTGGAAGAAGTGGTGAACGAACGAACAGCAAAGATTCAACTTCAAAATGAAATATTGTTTAAGTACAGTTATAGGAATGCCCATCATTTAAGAGGCCCCGTGGCAAGGCTACTTGGCCTGGCTTCCATTTACAAACTTGATGCTACCCAAAGTGCTGATTTTTATGTAGAAAAAATGGTTGACCAAGCCCATGAAATTGATGCTGTTATCAAGCAAATTAATGTCGATTTAGAAGTAGGGAAGGTTGAGATTAAGAAGGAGAGTTAAATGTCTTGTAGCCATTGGAACAAATTGAATTTGAATTTCATATTGGCTTTGCTGTCTGGAATCGTTCTTACAACCATTCTTTATGCATGCAGTAAGCAAGACACCTCTTCAAAGCCCATTGTGTTTGAAGGAGTACAAAAAGTGAACGTAATCGGCTATACCGACCATTTGATGGAGCCGTTCCTTTCGAGAGACGGAAAAATCCTACTCTTCAATAACTCCAACGATCCTTCTGTCAACACAAATCTTCACTGGGCAGTTACGGTCGATGATCTCAACTTTGAGTATAAGGGCGAAGTGACAGGCGTGAATACCCCAAAACTAGAGGGCGTACCCACCATGGATAGGGATGGCGTTTTTTATTTCGTATCAACGCGTGACTACGATCAAACGCTGGCGTCCATTTACCAATCGAATTTTTCGAATGGTGCAGCAACCAATGGTACACAAACGATCGGGGTTTCTAAAAACCAAGCGGGCTGGTTAAATTTTGATGTGGAAGTTTCGGCTGACGGACAATATCTTTATTTTGTAGATGGACGGTTTGATCAGTTTGGAGGGCCATACGAAGCTGATATTGTGATAGCGAAGAAAAACAACAATGCATTTCAACGATTAGTCACCAGCGATGAAATTCTTAAAAATGTAAACACCGATCAACTCGAATATGCAGCGTGTATTTCGGCAAATGATCTCGAGCTCTATTTTACAAGGTTAACGGTACCGATTTCGGCTACATCTGCGCCTCAGATTTTTGTATCGTCCAGAAATACTCCGAATGAATCTTTTGGTACTCCATTAAAAATTGAAAGCATCGCTGGCTTTGTAGAAGCAGCTACGATTTCACCTGACGGCAAGACGGTGTATTATCATAAGAAGGAGGCAGACGGAAAGCATGCACTTTACCTGACAAAGAGGGCTGAATAATTTTGCTTTTTCTTCCCGGCTGGTTTACTTACTTTCGTTTAAAGTAAAAGAATACGATTTTGATATTCTTTGATCAAACTCGTTTTCAGCAATAGGATCATTCAGAGATTCAAAAAATAAAATCGAATAGAAATGTCAGCCGAGATAGTCAGTAAGATGATTCCTGCAGTCGCCCTTCTAGTCTTAGGAATTATCGAAGCAATAGGTGGGCTCTATTTTCACGACAAGCGAACCAAAAATGATTTAACCATCGAGTTAGTTAGCCTCGTCACATTGCCCACATTGGTACAGCCGGGCATTTTTGTATTTACGTTCTTGCTAGCTGGCACCTGGGCGCCACAGTATGAAAACTATTTTATTGCACTGCCAATTTGGGGGCAACTTGTTGCGTTTCTCATTTTGGACGATATGACACAATATTGGTGGCATCGATTTTCGCATGTCAATCGCAAGATGTGGAAACTTCATAGACCACACCACGTAGTAGAAGAAATGGGTGTGCTTGTCACCTATAGAAACGCAATACTTTATTACGCCTTGATGCCGGGTATTTGGTTTTCAGCCATTTTAATTTTTTTAGGAATGGGATACACGTATTTGTTTTACTTACCTGTAAAGTTGGTGATCATACTGCTGGCGCACAGCGAAACAAAGTGGGATCGATTTCTGTACAAGTATCCTATGCTACATCCATTAGCATGGATTGTTGAGAGGGTTATTTCAACACCGAGTACCCATTTCGCCCATCATGGTCTTACTGCGGAAGAGGGTGTGTCGCATCCCAATGGAAATTTTGGAAATCTTCTTTTTCTATGGGATGTAATTTTTGGGACCGCAAAAATTACACGCAAGTATCCCACTCGTTTTGGCGCATGGAATCAAGTTAAAGAGCCGTGGTATACCCAGTTAATGTTTCCATTCATCAGGTCGAAAGATCCCAGAAGCGAATTGCATTCGATCGTTACAACCAATGACTACGACCCTTCTATCGACTATAAGGAATTCGACAAATAGCGGACCTGTATTCAACAAAAAAGGCGACCCGTTTCCGAGTCACCTTTACTTTTGGAGAATCCGACAACCAGAAGTTGTTGGACGCCAGATCAAGACTTAATTCAAATCAAAACCGATCCAGGTTCATCACTTTGTTCCACGCGGCCACAAAGTCTTTCACAAATTTCTCTTGTGAATCGGCACATCCGTACACTTCTGCTATAGCGCGAAGCTCTGAATTGGAACCAAAGATCAAATCGGCACGCGTGCCCGTCCACTTTACAGCACCCGTCTTGCGATCGCGTCCTTCAAATGTTTCTTGTGCCTCTGAAGTTGCTTTCCAGGTGGTGCCCAAATCCAACAAGTTCAAGAAGAAATCATTGGTAAGTGCCTCTGGCTTGTTGGTAAACACACCGTGCTTCGAGTTGTCGAAGTTGGTGTTCAACACGCGCATACCACCTAGCAACACAGTCATTTCAGGTGCAGTGAGTGTAAGTAACTGTGCTTTATCTACGAGCAAGTCTTCCGCTTTCGCTTTGTGCTTCTTGTTGATGTAATTACGGAAGGCATCAGCGCCCGGCTCCAATACAGCAAATGATTCTACATCGGTTTGTTGTTGTGTAGCATCAACACGTCCTGGCATAAAAGGAACTTTTACATCCACCTTCGCTTTTTTCGCTGCCTTCTCAATGGCGGCACAGCCTCCGAGTACAATCAAGTCGGCAAGAGAAACATTTTTCTTGCCGCTGGCATTGAATTTCTTTTGGATGCCTTCCAATGTCTTCAACACTTTTGCTAATTGAGCAGGATTGTTAACCGCCCAATCTTTTTGAGGAGCCAAGCGAATACGAGCGCCATTGGCACCACCACGTTTGTCTGATCCGCGGAATGTTGATGCGGACGCCCACGCAGTCGATACGAGTTCTGCGATGGTTAACCGGGTAGCAAGAATGCTTTTCTTTAATTCACTGATGTCTTTTGGACTAAGTGCCTTTGCTTTAGAAGCGGGCAAAGGATCTTGCCAGATCAACACTTCCTTCGGAACTTCTGGCCCAAGGTAACGAGCGATCGGACCCATATCGCGGTGAGTAAGTTTAAACCACGCACGCGCAAAAGCATCGTTGAACTTTGCTGGATTTTTCAAAAAGTCCCTGGAAATTTTCTCATAAATGGGATCAAAGCGCAACGCCAAGTCTGTTGTCAACATCATTGGTGCGTGGCGCTTCATCGAGTCGTGCGCATCAGGTACGGTGCCTGCTCCTGCGTTGCCCTTCGGTTTCCATTGTTGTGCACCTGCAGGGCTCTTGGTCAATTCCCATTCGTAGCCAAACAGGTTTTCGAAATAGTTATTGCTCCACTTTGTAGGTGTAGTAGTCCAGGCACCCTCAAGTCCGCTGGTAATGGTATGCGCACCGTGGCCAGCACCATATGTATTTTTCCAACCAAGGCTTTGCTCTTCCATGCTCGCAGCTGCGGGCTCGCGGCCTACATATTTACCGGGATCAGCTGCACCATGTGTTTTTCCAAGTGTGTGTCCACCCGCAATTAGGGCAACGGTCTCTTCATCATTCATCGCCATGCGGCCAAATGTTTCGCGGATGTCGCGTGCGGCAGCTACTGGGTCTGGTTTTCCGTTAGGCCCTTCCGGGTTTACATAAATCAACCCCATCTGTACCGCTCCGAGTGGATTTTCTAAGTCGCGGTCACCGCTGTAACGCTTGTCACCAAGCCATTCTGCCTCTGGACCCCAGTAAATATCTTCTTGTGGTTCCCACACATCCTCACGACCCCCGGCAAAACCAAACGTTTTGAACCCAGCAGATTCCAAGGCGCAGTTACCCGCAAGGATCATCAAATCAGCCCAGGAAATTTTCTTGCTATACTTCTTTTTGATAGGCCACAACAATAAGCGGGCTTTGTCCAGGTTGGCATTATCAGGCCAGCTATTCAAAGGTGCAAAACGCTGTGTTCCAGCACCCGCACCACCGCGTCCGTCAGAAATGCGATACGTACCCGCAGAATGCCACGCCATCCGAATGAAGAATGGACCATAGTGGCCATAATCAGCAGGCCACCAGTCTTGTGAGGTGGTCATTAATGTAAAGATCTCTTTCTTAAGCGCTTTCAGATCAAGTTTTTTAAACTCCTTGGCATAGTCAAACGACTTGTCCATCGGGTTTGACAGAGAGGAGTGTTGACGAAGGATGTTCAGTTTCAATTGGTTAGGCCACCAATCGTAATTGCGAGGTCCGGTACCTGCACTTTGCTTT
Organism: Cyclobacteriaceae bacterium; assembly: GCA_013140395.1. GTDB lineage: Bacteria > Bacteroidota > Bacteroidia > Cytophagales > Cyclobacteriaceae > ELB16-189. The sequence goes on along the minus strand of JABFSY010000227.1, from coordinate 1,220 downwards.
AACGCACCCCCGTGAAACGGACATTTTGCTTCTCCGTTCATGGTGGCACTCGTGGATGTGTGTTTTTCCATTTTTGTATTGATTAATTAATTGTTAACGAGTTTTGATTGACTTCCCTACAATTTTACTTCAATCTCTATAATAAATCAAATTGATTATCTTTATAAAGATATAGCTATTCTCTATGACGCTGACCCAACTGGAATATATTGTTACCCTCGATACGCATCGGCACTTTGTGCTCGCTTCTGAAAAATGCTTTGTGACGCAGCCAACGCTAAGTATGCAGATACAGAAGCTGGAGGAAGAGCTAGGGATCAAAATTTTTGATCGGACGAAGCAGCCCGTTATCCCAACGGAAATAGGCGCCAGCATTATTGCCCAGGCACGAATTACGTTGCGAGAGGCGAAGATGATTCAACAAATCATTGACGATCAAAAAGATACCACCACGGGCGAACTGCGCATCGGTATTATACCCACGTTGGCTCCCTATCTGCTGCCTCCGCTCTTTAAGCAAATGCGCGAAAAATATCCGCAACTTAATCTTGTCATCAAAGAGACGATTACGGAGGAAGTGGTGCATGAACTAAAAAATAATCGGCTCGACTGTGGATTAGTCGTAACACCATTGCAAGATTTGTCCATAAAAGAAGATGTGCTTTTCTACGAGGAGCTTTTTGTCTATGTGTCGAAAAAGAATGCGTTGTACGATAAGAAGTACGTATTGGCTACAGAGATTAATCCTGACCAGCTTTGGCTTTTAGAGGAAGGTCACTGCTTTCGTTCACAGATCTTGAATTTGTGCGAATTGCGGAAGAGTGCTGATTTTCATTTCAAGTATGAAACCGGAAACATCGAAACCTTAAAACGGATGGTGGATAAAAGTGATGGCATTACTATTTTGCCGGAACTTGCGGTGATGGAATTCAGCCCCTCACAATTGAAATTGGTAAAACGATTGAAGGAGCCTAGCCCCGCACGCGAGGTGAGTCTGGTTACCCACCGCGATCACATCAAAACGAAACTCCTGAAGGCGTTGAGAGAAGAGATATTGTCCATCGTGCCAAAGCCGATGCAAAAATTGCAAAGGAAGAAGATAGTTGAGATAAGTTATTAATGAATTACTCGTGAATCTTGGAACGATGAAAGCCACTGTTAGAAAAGAGTCAGATGATTCATCAACAAGTAAGTGAAGAGCGTGGCAATAATTATATTTG
>JABFSY010000460.1 GCA_013140395.1 Cyclobacteriaceae bacterium | reverse complement strand
GCTCTTATCTGTGCATTGCTCAAACACTTGCCTTTCGTAGCGAGTTTTGCCGTTTCCATTTTTTCGTCTCTAAATGGCTTGGCGTTTACCGCTTGAAGTGCACGTTGAAATTGATCCGAAGCCATCTCGCACGGTGGAGTGGTGATGACTGCGGGTATCGGATCAGAGGGCGCAACGGGTAAAACAACTTCAGGGGTTGGTGCTGGCTTCTCTACCGGAATTGGCTCAACTTTTTTTACCTCTACGTCCACCAATCTAGCGTCAAGGTCTTCAACCATTAAAGATGAAATATTGTTATCGAAACGTTGTCCTGCCAAGTCTGAGTCAGTAGTTATGGTGCGAGAGAAACCTGTTTTATCTTCTCTATCCTGGATGGTTACCCGCATGCCTTTCGGCACTCGTATTGAACTGATGCTATTGTTGCCAACGGCAAGATCGATTGCTCTATATCTTCCAGGTAGCAATTCTTGCGAAGCACCTTGAAATCGGTCGGTATAGACAGTAATCGTTACTTCCGTAATTGGAATTTCTTCAACGATAATTGCGGTTGCTTTGTCGTTAACTAGATAGGTAAGAAAGAAGCTAACATCGGTATCTGTGCGCAGCGTCATCAACCGATCTTCAAAACCGGCATGATCAAAAAGCTGTACGCGAAAGCCGGGCGGAATGGTGATAGATGATAATGAGTTATCCCTTATTCCCAGTTGCTGATAATCATATCGGCCAGGAGCAAGTCTTCTGGATTCTCCACTGAAATTGTCTTCATAAATAATTACACTCTTCTTTTCTATCTCCTTTACTTTCTGTTCCTCAATTTCTTCCACAATAAAAGAATTAGTACGGTTATTGAATTGATAGGAGATCATTAGATCGGTGCCTGTGTCTCGTGTGAGCATGATAGAGCGGCCCGTAAAATTTTGATTCTCAAACAGGATAAGTCGAAGGCCAAGAGGTACACGTGCGGAAGACACATCGCCAATATCGGCTAATGCAGAAAAATTATAACGGCCCACACCCAATGTTGCAGACGGCCCTGAGTAATCGCCTTGATAAATCGTTACCATGGGAATGCGTTCTACCAAAATGGAAGAAGTAACGTTGTTGAATTGGCTTTCTGCAAAAAAAGCAGCCCTTTGGCTTTGGGTGATTACCAACTTACGCCCTTCAAATCCCGCGTTTTCATAGAGTGTAACCCGAAAACCATAGGGCACTTTGATAGACGAAAGCTCGTCATTGCCAATACCCAATTGATCGCTTCCATAGGCGCCTACATCAAAACTTTTGGAGGTACCGGAAAAATCACTTTGGTAGATAGTGGGTAGGGTAGGTTCTACAACCGGCTCAACGACAACAGATGGGGCAACAGGAGCAGTTGGTGTGACCACAGGCTTAGGCTGCACGATTACAACTGGCGCTGGTTCAGGTTTTGCTTCTACAAGAATGGATGAAGTGAAATCATTAAACTTGTTGGCAACCAACGTGCCCGCACGCGTGTCCTGCGTAAGCACTAACTTTTGCCCTGTGAAGCCCCCGTGCTCGTAGAGCGTCACCTTCATTCCCTTCGGTATTTTTATAGATGAAAGCTGATCGTTGCCTACATTCCCTAATTCGTAGGATTCATATTGCCCTGGGAGCAGATTCTTTGAAGCTCCCGAAAAATCGTCTTTATAAATGGTAACAAAAGTCCCGGCTGCCGGCACCGCAGACGAAGCCAGTTCTTCTATAATCAAAGATATAGTCTGCCCGGTTTGCGCAAATCCTTTTGCTGTCAGATAAGCCGTGTTTGCATCATCTGTTAATTCAAGAGACGAACCCTCAAAGTTGTCGCGATCAAACAATGTCACTTTCATTCCCTGAGGCACACGGATCGACTTCGGGCTGCTCATCGCATCACGAACCAAGAACATATAGTCATACCGACCAGCACCGAGGTCTCGGGAAAATCCCTTGAATTCATCTACGTAAAGGACCACTTTTTTTGAATTGACTTGCGCCCGCAAAGGCAAAACCATTGTACAAACGACTATCAGAAAGCTCACAACATGTTTCATAGGTAAGAGAGTTGGTCAACCAAGTTACTGTTTTTTTGGATGTATTGCGTATGGTAGCCAATTGCATGCCACGATGTGGGGTTCCCTTAATAGCAAAAGTCGTGTGGTGATTGTTTGGCTTCTTCCAAGGCGAGTGATACCTTGACAGATAAATCAGTGTATATGAAAAGCGTTCTCCTAATTTTTTGCCTTTTTTATTCCTTGATAAGAACTGCTTATTCCCAAGGGATTTTGTTGGAGAATATGACCTGGATGGAAGCGGAAATCGCCCTACAGCCTCAAACAATTGTTGTTATTCCACTGGGTGCAGCAGCCAAAGAACATGGCCCGCACTTATTGTTGAAAAATGATTTCATATTGGCGGAATATCTAAAAGATCGGGTATTGAATGAATCACGAATAGTGATGGCTCCTACGATCAACTATCATTTTTATCCGTCCTTTTTAGAGTATCCTGGGTCTACTTCTCTACGTCTGTCAACCGCTCGTGACCTGGTGGTGGATATCTGCAGAAGTCTCTCGAAATTCGGTCCTAAGAAATTTTATGTTCTCAATACGGGTATCTCCACGGTCCGAGCACTCGCGCCCGCTGTTGACACGCTTGCCTTAGAGGGAATACAACTGCGCTATACTGATTTACGAGAACTTGAACCGGTAGAAAGTAAAATACGAAAACAGGAAGGCGGCACGCATGCCGATGAAATGGAGACGTCCATGATTTTGTACATGAAACCAGATGCCGTCAATATGAAAAAGGCAGTGAAGGACTACACTCCTTCTCAAGGGCGTGGTCTTACACGGAACCCCGCAAACAAAAGTGCTACCTACTCCCCATCGGGAGTTTGGGGCGATGCCACCTTGGCTACGCATGAAAAAGGAAAAATCGTAACAGACGCGCTCGTGCAACTTATTCTAAAAGACATTGAGAGAATGAGAAAGTAACATGATAACAATCTAGTATTTTGCAATCATTCCTTTAACAACTACTCTTACGATATTGGAACCATCGATAAAAAGTCTACCGCGCAAGATGGGGATGTTAAGTCTCGCAGCCACCGGCATTTGCTCCATGATTGGAGCGTCTATTTATGTCGTCCCATTTATGATTCAGCGGAATATTCCCGGCATCGGGCCTTACGTTTTACCTGCGTTCTTATTTGCTGCTGTTCCGGCAATCCTAGCAGCCTTTGCCTATGTAATTCTTGGATCGGCCATGCCACGTGCCGGTGGAAGTTACATTTATGCAAGTCGATCCCTAAGCCCTTATCTCGGTTTTGTGGCGAGCTTCTCACAATGGTTTGGACTTTCCATTGCAATCGGTGTTGTGTCTTATGTGATTGTACCGTTTGTGCGGGACGTTGCTAGTGCATTGCAATTTGAAAGTCTGGCGCTGTTCCTGAATCAAGGCTTTGTGCGGGTTGCGCTTGCGCTTGTTATACTTTGGGTTTTTGTATTTATCAATATCAAAGGAATCAAATGGTATGAACGAACGCTTATCCCCTTGATGATACTCATGTTTGGGCTCGGTGCTATCGTTATCGTAGCCGGCTTATCATTCGACCATGAAGATTTTAAACAAGCGCTCTTGATGAAAGAAGGAAGAGTGCTCAATCAGAACTCAGCTCTTTTTAGCTGGCCGATATTTCTTTCTGGGTCGGCATTACTTTTTTCAAGTTTTATCGGATTTGACTCCATTGCACAAGCAGGTGGTGAGGCAAAAGATCCATCACGTACATTACCACGGGCGATCGGCATTGCGGTTGTTACGGTTGCTCTATTCTACATCATTTTTACTTACTCACTGTATCATGCTGTTCCTTGGAACTTTGTGGCCGAAGAAGCGATGACGAAAGATATCACTGCTCCTGGATTGCTCAGTTACTTGCTCCCTCCGGGTTGGTCGGTCTTTATTCTGTTGGGGGCGGCCATTGCATTGCTAAATGACGTACCGGCCATGCTTCTATCGGTTTCCCGCTTGATGTTTTCCTGGGCAGATGATGGCGTTTTTCCTAAACGAATTGCCACTATCCATTCGACCTATCAAACTCCTCATCTTGCTATTCTTGCCAGCGGGGGCATGGCTACCATTGGGATTTTGGGTAGTCACTTTGCGGGTGACTTTTTTCTGGGCATCGATATCATGGTCACATCCATGCTAGTTAACTACTTGCTCATGTGCTTGTCGGTTTTGTGGTTACCAAAAACCAACCCATCGATCGCTTCTCAAATTTCAGTTTTAACGTCACGAAAATTGCAACGCGTAGTGGCGAGCGCGGGCGCGATTTTGTTAAGTGGATTTCTGGTCATTCATTTAGTAAAGGATTTGACAATGGAAACTACCGCTTGGTATTTTCACTCCACACCCGTTTGGATACTGGTCATGCTTGTGGCCTCTGTTGTTTTTTATTACAACTGGAACAGGCTGAAGAAATTGGGTGTGAATACAAAAACTCTTTTTTCAACTTTACCTACTGAGAATACGAATGACGAACAATAATCCAATAAGTGAATTGGCAACCGGACTATCAATTTCTCCGGTACTGACAGGCCTTTGGCAAGTAGCAGATCTGGAGCGAGATGGATCTACCTTGAATCCAGACACAGCTGCACTTGCTTTGAAACAGTACTTTGATGCAGGGCTCACCACCTTCGACATGGCCGACCATTATGGTTCAGCAGAAATTATCGCTGGCGTATTCAAAAAGAAATATGCGGGCAACAAAACGCAACTACTAACCAAATGGGTACCAACACCCAGTAAAGTCACGAAAGAACAAGTGCGGGGAGCAGTACAAAAATCACTTACACGTTTACAGTCTGAGCGCATTGACATACTTCAATTTCATGCATGGAACTATGCCGATCCGGCATGGCTAGATGCTTTGTTTTGGCTACAGGAATTAAAACACGAAGGCCTTATTCATCAGCTAGGACTTACCAATTTTGATTCTGCTCATTTACAAATGGTTGTTGAAAGTGGTATTGAAGTAGTTTCCAATCAGGTGTGCTATTCATTACTTGATCAGCGGGCATCTGGGAAAATGACACAGTTATGCCTTCAATACAAAATAAAACTTCTTGCCTTTGGTACGGTTGCTGGGGGGTTTCTAACGGAAAAATGGATCGGCCAGCCAGAGCCAAAAATTGATTCCTCGCTCACATGGTCACAGATGAAGTATAAAAGATTCATCGATGCTGCCGGGGGCTGGCTTGTTTTTCAAAACCTGTTGTCAGCACTCAGAAAAGTAGCTGATAAGAACAATACGTCTATTCCGAATATTGCTAGCCGCTACGTGTTAGAACAGCCGGCTGTGGGAGGCGTCATCATTGGTGCGCGAATCGGTAGGAGTGAACACATTGAAGAAAATAAAAAATTGCTGACATTTTCTTTAGATCAAGAGAGTAAAAAAATAGTAAAAGAAGCAATAGATCAAATGACTAAGATCGCGGGCGACTGTGGTGACGAATATCGCAGACCTCCTTTCTTGACTGCCTCGGGCGACCTGAGTCATCATGTTGATGTTGTGCCTCCACCTTATGCTTGCCATTCAGGAAGTGACGGGCGAGTTAAAGCATTGAGCGGCACGAGTTGGGAAGAACTAGCGGGCTTCAGTAGAGCGGTAAGAAAAGGCAATCACATTTTTGTTTCTGGTTCAACCGCAACACATGAATCTAAACTAATCGGAGGAAATAATCCGGAAGCCCAAATGAATTTTGTGATCGACAAGTTGGAAGGAGCTATTCAATCTCTTGGCGGAACATTGCAGCAGGTAGTTCGCACACGGATTTATATTAAAAATCTGTCTGATTGGGAAGCAATCGCTCGAGTACATGGCGAGCGATTCAAAGAGATACAACCAGCGAATACCATGATAAAAGCTGAATTGATTGGAGATGAATATCTTTTAGAGATGGAAGCAGAGGCAATTGTCGATTAGTGGAGACATACGTTTGAACTATCTCGGCATGGAAGCTGGGGCCTGAAGTAATTGTACTTGCTCAACCTCTAACTTTCCGCTATACTTGATTAACCCTTCGAATTTTACTTATGAAAAAAACCACACTGGCCTTTCTGGCAATTTTTTGTATGACCACAGCCTTCTCACAAGAAGCATTTCGCAGATGGCGAAA
>JABFSY010000233.1 GCA_013140395.1 Cyclobacteriaceae bacterium | reverse complement strand
TCGTAGAGTTGAGATTAGATTCTCAGAGAAATGAAGAGGAATCAAGAAGTATTTACGAGCTTAGTTTTCAAATGACGTCCAGGAAACGTCAACACATTCTTAGCCTCAAAGACTTTCTAGATGAAAGAGTAGATCAGTTGACTAGTCCTGGCTTTATCGAGTTAGATCCCATCTCTGTTCAGCACTAGTATTCGAAGAAACAAGATATTGAAGTGGCCGGGTTGCTGGCAGCCGTATTGGCGTGGGGTCAACGAGTCACCGTAGTGAAAAAGAGCAACGAGTTACTAACGTTAATGGACAATTCCCCCTATGAGTTTTTGCTTCATCACCAAGTAAAAGACCTCAGGCGTTTTGAGAAGTTCAAGCATCGCACATTCAACGCCACTGACGCACTTTATTTTATTGCTGCATTACAGAATATTTATCGGCAGTATGAATCACTAGAGGAGGTGTTTCTTCCAAACACGAATGAAGGTGGGAGTGGATTGATCCGATTTCATCAACAATTTTTTAGCCTCCCCGATTTTCCCGCTCGCACGAAGAAGCATGTCTCTACCCCCGAGCGAAAATCAGCTTGTAAGCGACTCAATATGTACTTGAGATGGATGGTTCGTTCGGATAATCGAAAGGTTGATTTTGGATTGTGGAAAAAGATTGGCTCGGCCAACCTCATTTGTCCATTGGATTTGCATGTTGAGCGGGTAGCGCGCAAATTGAAATTGATCACAAGAAAGCAAGTTGACTGGGAAACGGCACTCGAATTGACCGATAGTTTGCGGGTATTAGATCCTATCGATCCGGTTAAGTATGATTTTGCCCTTTTTGGGCTTGGGATCGAAGGGGATTTTTGAGGGTTCGCTAAAAAATGTGATAGGCGGGCACAAGGTTTAGGTAAAAGTTTTTACCTTTTAGCACAAATTTATGTTCACTAGTAAGTGTCACACTTTTCAAAAATATAGCCGATGAATTTGAATACAGTAGCGGAGAAGAAGAATACCTACGATGCCATTGTGGTAGGTACAGGAATCAGTGGCGGTTTTGCTGCCAAAGAACTATCTGAAAAAGGCCTAAAAACGTTGGTATTGGAACGGGGGCGCGATGTAAAGCATCCTGATTACCCCACCGCAACTAAAGACCCATGGGAATTCGAAAATGCGGATAAGCCTACACAAGAGGACTTGCAAAAGCAAGGGGTGCAAAACAGAACAGGCTATACTGTAAAACAGTCTACGAAGCATTGGTTCGTTAATGACTTGGAGCATCCGTATACAGAAAAAGAAGGAACGCGCTTTGACTGGATGCGAGGTTATCATGTAGGCGGTCGTTCAATCACCTGGGGTCGTCAAAGCTATCGGTTTGGTGATTTAGATTTTGAAGCCAATGCAAAAGATGGATATGGGGTAGACTGGCCGGTTCGTTACGCAGATTTGGCACCTTGGTATGATTATGTAGAATCTTATATTGGTGTGAGTGGGCAGAATGAGAATTATCCATTTTTGCCAGACGGCAAGTTTCTGCCACCAATGGAGTTAAACTGTGCAGAGCTTGAATTAAAAAAATCAATTAAAGAGAAGTTTGGTCGTCTTTTAACGATTGGCCGCACGGCACATGCGACAGCGCCTCTGCCCCACACCCCGTGGCGTGGCCAATGCCAGTTCAGGAATTTATGTAGCAGGGGTTGTCCCTATGGTGGTTATTACAGCAGTGTCTCTTGCACGTTGCCGGCAGCAGAAAAATCAGGGAATATGACGCTTCGCCCCAATTCAGTTGTTTATGAAATTATCTATGATGAGTCGAAAGGCAAGGCAACAGGAGTGAAAGTTATTGACGGTGTCACTGGCGAGCAAATGGAATTCTATGCAAAGATCATTTTCTTGTGCGCCTCTACATTCGGCTCCACTTTTATTATGATGAATTCCATCTCCAATCGCTTTCCAAACGGATTTGGGAATGATAGCGGAGAATTGGGTTGTAATATTATGGATCACCACTTGAGTGCGGGTGCTGACGGAGATGTCGAAGGTTTTGAAGATCAGTATTATTTTGGAAGGAGAGCAAATGGTGTTTACATACCAAGATATCGAAATGTGGGTAAAGATAAACGAAACTACCTGAGGGGTTTTGGTTATCAAGGAGGCGCAGGCCGTCAGGGTTGGGATCGGTTGGTTGCTGAACTCTCCATTGGAGCAGAGTTGAAAGATGCTGTTTCGAAACCCGGTCGTTGGACAATCGGCATACAAGGATTTGGAGAAGTGCTTCCTTATCATGAAAACAAAGTGGTGATTAATAAAGATAAGAAAGACATCAATGGACTGCCTACCTTACTTTTCGATGCGGGTCTGAAAGACAATGAATTTAAAATGCGTGTCGATATGAAAAATGACGCAGCCGAAATGTTGGAGGCTGCGGGGGTAAAAAATATTAGACCCTATGATCGACCCATAGGGCTCGGACTAGGCATACATGAGATGGGTACGGCACGCATGGGTAAAGACCCCAAAACCTCAGTGCTCAACAAGTGGAATCAGGTGCACGCTTGTAAAAATGTATTTGTTACTGATGGTTCATTCATGACGTCAGCCGCTTGTGTAAATCCATCTTTAACCTATTTGGCTTTTACCGCACGAGCTACTGACTTTGCTGTAAGCGAGTTGAAAAAAGGAAATTTGTAACGATTAAAACATTAAGACATGAATCAATTAATCGATCGGAGAGAAGCGCTGCGCAAAACCGCTTTACTAATGGGCGCTGCCGTTTCAGCTTCTGCTATTGCGGGTATCCTAAATGGATGCAAGTCAACGCCAGATCTAAACTACAAACCTGTTTTCTTCTCCGAGGACCAGGCTCGACTGGTTAGTGAACTAGCAGAAATCATTCTGCCTAGGACAAATACGCCAGGTGCCAAAGAGGTGGGTGTGCCTAACTTTATTGATCAGATGCTTACTCAATGTTATAAGAAAGAAGATCAGGAATTTTTTATTGCCGGATTAACCGCTTTTGAGGAGTCGGCCAAGAAGACATTTGGCGATAGCTTTATTTATGTTAAGCCAGAAGATCAAATTAAGCTGATTAAGACAACGTTGGAAACAGCCATTGCTGAAAAGAAGGAAAACCCAAATGCAAAAAGACCATTCATTTTGACGGCCAAAGAACTGACGATGTTGGGCTACTTCACTTCTGAACCTGGCGCTACACAAGTACTTCAATATGAGCCTGTACCGGGTAAGTACAATGGCTGCATCCCCTTAAATGAAGCAGGCAATGGAAAGACCTGGGCTACCGGGTAAACAGAGCATTAGACAATACTCTTAGCCTTGCTAATATGTGTTATTAGCAAGGTTTTTTTATGTTTGCTGGAAATGGCGAACAATTAGAAACATAAGAATGTAATCAGTTGTTTGAAACTCTTAAGGATTGATTCTTTATCATATGGCACAAAAACGAATTGTTATTGTTGGTTCAGGTGTGGCAGGATTAGCAGCCGCGGTGCGTCTGAGTGGAGCAGGTCATCGGGTTACAGTAGTTGAAGCAAATGACTACGTAGGAGGTAAATTAACCTCGAAAGATATCGGGCGTTATCGGTTTGATATGGGGCCGTCAGTCTTCACATTGCCCAACTTGATTGAAGATCTTACAAAAGTGAGCCGTCAGGACGATAAGTTCGAATACTTAACACTAGACAAGATTTGTAACTACTTCTATGAAGATGGAACGAACTTAGTTGCATATGTCGATAAAGAGAAGTTTGCTACCGAAGTGGCTACAAAGTTGGGTGAGACCAAACAGTCAGTGTATGATCAGTTAAAGTATAGCGCTACAGCCTACGAACTGACCTCCGATCTGTTCATGCAACAATCACTGCACAAGCTGTCTAATTTTCTGAACTTGAAAACGGCTAAAGCAATCTGGAATATTCGAAAGCTGAAGCTCGGCAAAACAATGAATGAAGCGAATTCGGCCCGTTTTAAAAACAAAAAGACAATTCAGCTTTTTAATCGCTTTGCCACCTACAATGGATCCGACCCTTTTCAGGCACCTGCGTTGATTAATATTATTGCGCACCTGGAGCACAACATTGGAGCCTATGCTCCAAAGGGTGGAATGCATGACATTACCAAGCATTTACATACATTAAGCCTGAAACTAGGTACTGAATACGCGATGAATACCCGCGTACTGAAAATAAAGACGGAAGATGATGTTGTAACCGGTGTTGTGACAAGTTCAGGGGAATTGGCTGCCGACATTGTAGTGAGTGATGCAGACATCAAGCATGTGTACACCAAGTTGCTCGATCAAAAATATTATCCGGCAAAAATCCTGAATCAAGAAAAGTCGCTCTCTGCCTTGATTTTCTATTGGGGAATAAAAAAGGAATTTAAGGAATTGGGACTTCATAATATTTTATTTGGAGATGACGGTGAGAAGGAGTTTAAGACGGTGTTTGGCGAAAAAAGACCCTACGAGAATCCAACAACATATATCAACATTACCTCAAAAGTGACACCGACAGATGCCCCAGCCGGTTGCGAAAATTGGTTTGTCATGGTTAATGTACCCCACAATGCATCGGCACAGCCGATCGAGTATGTTAAGGAAATGAGAAAACACATCGTGGCAAAAATCAACCGAGTCCTAAAAACCGATATAGAATCGTTTATAGAAATCGAGGATACGCTTGATCCCTACGTTATTGAGCAGCGAACCAGCTCTTCCGGTGGTTCGCTGTATGGCAATTCATCCAATAACAAGTATGCGGCTTTCTTGCGCCATGCAAATGAAAGCAGTCGCATCAAGAACATGTATTTCTGTGGTGGCAGCGTGCATCCTGGTGGAGGTATCCCTCTCGGATTGCTCAGTGCAAAAATTGTAAGTGAAATAATTGCCGAAAAGGGCTAAGTAGTTTGCGACTACCTTTGATATTGATGTCACCTAAATTCATCACGATTTTTGAGTATGCATCGCGGGTTCAATGGAGAATGATCTAGGTTTGTCAACTAGCTGACCGATGGGTTTTTAAGATTCACTGTCCCTGCATCTGAAACTCCGCTAAAATAATTTTTTGAGTTCTGCTAATAAAGACTTTCGCCTATGCTTTCCTTCTGTATTTTTGCGACCCAAATCTTCTATTCAAACCCACTTCGCGTTTCATGAATAAAAACAGTCTACAAATTGCAACAGAGTTAAGTATTTCTCCCAACCAAGTAGAGGTAGTGATAGCGCTGCTCGCAGAAGGTGCTACCATTCCATTTATGGCACGCTACAGAAAAGAACAAACGGGCAGCCTGGATGAAGTGCAGTTGGCTGCGATCCGTGATAGGCACGAACAACTTACTGAGTTAGATAAACGGAAAGAGGCTGTTTTAAAATCCATCGAAAAACAAGAAAAACTCACACCCGCACTTATCAAGGCCATTGAGCAGGCACAAACACTCGCTGAGGTAGAAGACATCTATTTACCCTACAAGCCAAAACGAAAGACAAAGGCTACTGCAGCAAAGGAAAGAGGATTAGAGTCTTTGGCCAATCAGATCTTTGAGCAAAAAGTAGTCAACATCGAGGAATTGGCTTCGCAGTTTATCAATCTAGAACTGGGTGTAGTCAACCAGCAGGAAGCGCTTGATGGAGCCCGGGATATTATGGCTGAATGGATCAGCGAAAATCCAGAGGCCAGAAAAAACGTTCGGGATCTTTTTTGGCAAGATGGCAGCATACATGCTACTGTCATAAAATCAAAAGCCGAAAGCGAAGAGGCGCAGAAATTCAAAGACTATTTTGATTGGAAGGAACCGATCAAAAAAACACCTTCTCATCGTTTGTTGGCTATGCGCAGAGCTGAGAAAGAAGGTTTTGTAATGTTGGACATTGCACCCACCGAAGAATTGGTCATCCAACATTTAGAAAATCAATTTGTAAAAACGAGTTCTTCTTCAGGCGAACAAGTTAAACTGGCCATTAAGGACAGCTACAAAAGACTGTTAAAGCCAACATTGGAAAGTGAGCTACGACTGGAAACGAAAATGCAGGCAGATGCAGAAGCTATTAAAGTATTTTCTGCCAATCTAAAAAAATTGTTGCTCGCTTCACCGCTAGGTCAAAAACGAGTGTTTGCTTTGGATCCGGGTTTTAGAAGTGGAATTAAACTGGTTTGTCTGGGTGCTCAAGGCGAATTACTTTTTGACACGGTTATC
>JABFSY010000490.1 GCA_013140395.1 Cyclobacteriaceae bacterium | reverse complement strand
TGCTCGCACTCAACAAAATGGATTACGATTTGGTACTGGCTTCAGTGTACGCACAGGGTGGCGGCTTTGATCAGACTTCCTTCTATCGAAAATTCACCTCTGCCGTTGCTAATTTTTTGTTCCGTTTCTTATTTGACATGCAGGTTCTCACGTTGAGTTCCTTCTATCGGGTATACTCTGTCAGTTTGTTAAAGCGAGTAAAAGCAAATCACCCAGTCCTCATAAAGGAAACGGGTTTCATTTGCATGTTGGAAATTTTGGTGAAGAGTTTAAAATCTGGTGCCAGGGTCATCGAGGTACCCATGAAACTGCACTCTTCCAAGCGACAAGGTCAATCAAAGATGAAGGTTTTCAAAACAACTCTCCAATACTTTAAATTCCTTTTTAAAAATCGCGACTAGCCTTAACGAGACAACACGGGCATGTTTCCCACTAGCACTTGTAAATCCTCATTGTCCACATTCCCCTTTTCGTCTGCCACGATCAAGAAGTTTTCATAAAGTGTATTTAGTTCTTCGCCTTCGAAGTGATAACCCAGCAACTCGGCTCGATGTTTTAAAGCCGCGCGACCGCTACGAGCTGTAAGCAGGATCGAAGAATTCGGAACACCTACGTCCGCTGGATTGATGATCTCATAGTTCTCGGCATGTTTCAAGAAACCGTCTTGATGAATTCCAGAAGAGTGAGAGAAGGCATTCTTTCCAACGATCGCTTTGTTCGGTTGCACCGGCATGTGCATCATTTCGCGCACCATCTGACTAATTTCAAAAATCCGTTCGGACTTGATGTTGGTATATAGATCTAGATCTTTATGCACTTGCAAAATCATGGCCACTTCTTCTAAAGAAGTATTGCCGGCCCGCTCACCAATTCCGTTAATCGTGACTTCTGCCTGTCTGGCACCGTTCGTTAAACCCGCAATAGTATTAGCGGTTGCCAGCCCTAAATCATTGTGGCAATGAACAGAGATGACAGCTTTGTCTATGTTCTTTACATTTTCAAATAGATACTGGATACGTTTCCCATACAAATGCGGCAAGCAGTACCCAGTAGTGTCTGGAATATTTACAACATCAGCTCCTGCCGCAATCACAGCCTCGGTCAGTTGAGCTAAAAAGGCCAAGTCTGCACGACCTGCGTCCTCTGCAAAAAATTCTACTTCATATCCTTTTGCTTTAGCGTACTTCACGGCCCACACGCCTTGCTCCAGCACTTGCTCGCGCGATGATTTGAATTTGTGTTTGATATGCACATCCGATGAACCAATACCCGTATGAATACGTCCATGCTTGGCATGATGCAACGCCTCGGCAGCTACATCGATATCATCTTTTTTCGAACGTGTCAGTCCGCAAACAGTAACATTTTTCACCGCCTTCGATATTTCTACAACTGAAAGAAAATCCCCAGGACTCGAAATTGGGAAACCGGCTTCGATGACATCCACACCTAGCGCTTCCAATTCTTTTGCAATAATTACCTTCTCTTCAGTCTTTAGCTGACAACCCGGCACTTGTTCGCCATCGCGGAGAGTGGTATCGAATATTTGGATTTTGTGGCTCATAAATTAGAATTTAGAATATTGAAGTCAGAATTTAGAATATTAAACAGCTTGAGCGCTTGTCACTTTCTCAAGTTTTTCAACTACTAAACTTCCCATATTGCTAGTATTTAAAATTTTATTTTTTTCCGTATGAGAATCCGCAATATCTGCTGTGCGATAGCCAGCTTTCAGTGTTTGCTCTACTGCTTTGATAATGGTTTCTGATTCTTCTTTTAAGCCAAATGAAATATCCAGCATTAAGGCAACAGACAAAATAGATGCGAGCGGATTGGCAATTCCTTTGCCCGTAATATCATGTGCACTTCCATGGATGGGTTCGTACAAACCAACTGTGTCTCCAACCGATGCAGACGCCAACATCCCCATCGAGCCGGCAATCTGCGAAGCCTCATCTGTAAGTATGTCACCAAATAAATTTCCTGTAACAACTACATCAAAACTTCTTGGGTTTTGAATGAGCTTCATGGCGGCCGAATCTACAAATTGATGTTCCAATTCAACATCCGGATACTGTTTACCTATTTCAGTAACGACTTGCCTCCATAGACGTGAACTCTCCAATACGTTCGCCTTGTCTACAGAGGTCACTTTCTTTTTGCGGGTGCGTGCTGCCTGGAAAGCTTTGTGGGCAATGCGTTCTACTTCATACCGCTGATAGATCATCAGATCAAAGGCGGTGTTCCCATCATCCTTTCTTCCCTTCTCTCCGAAATAGACATCACCTGTCAATTCACGGAAGAAAAGAATGTCAGAGCCTTTCAATATTTCTGCTTTGATGCTAGAGGCCTCCAGCAACTCATCAAACAATTTGATTGGACGAAGATTGGCATAAAGGCCAAGTTCTTTACGCATTTTCAATAAGCCTTGCTCCGGTCGTACTTTCAATGTCGGGTCATTGTCATATTTTGGATGACCGACCGCTCCAAATAAAATCGCATCACAATTTTTCAGTTTTGCAAGTGTTTCGTCCGGCAACGGATTGCCACTACCTTCAATCGCATCATGACCAATCTGCGCTTCATCAAATTCAAATTGATGATCGAACAACTTGGCTATTTTTTCCAATACCTTTTTTCCTTCGGCTGTGACTTCTTTGCCGATACCATCGCCTGGGAGGATTACTATCTTCTTTTTCATTTCCTTCGTTGTTGGTTGTTCGTTGGTAGTTGTTCGCCATCTCGAATAACGAACAACTAGGAACGAGCAACGACTAATGTGCTACATCAAATTCTCTGATCTCTTTATTCAAACTCAATAAGTAATCAATATCATCATACCCGTTGATCATACAGGTTTTTTTATACTTGTTGATCTCAAAGCTTTCCTTCACTGCTCCTACTTGTAAAATTTGATTTTCTAAGTCGACTACAATTTCTGTGGAGGGCTTTTCTTCCACTGCTTGTAACACCTGTTTCAAAAATTGGTCAGAAACCACAATGGGGAGCAATCCATTATTTAAGGCATTGTTTTTAAAGATATCAGCAAAGAAGCTGGACACTACCACCCGAAACCCATAGTCATAAATGGCCCATGCTGCATGCTCTCTACTACTTCCACAACCAAAGTTTTTCCCAGCTACTAATATCTTTCCTGAGTACTTGGCGTCATTCAACACAAATTCAGGTACCGGTTTATCTTCAGCATTATACCGCCAATCGCGAAAGAGGTTATCGCCAAAGCCTTCGCGGGTAGTTGCTTTTAAAAAACGTGCGGGAATGATCTGATCCGTGTCAATGTTTTCGTTGGGCAGTGGAACTGCAGTTGTTTTTAATGTTGTGAATTTATCTTTACTCATTTCTTACTCGTTGTTAGTTTTTCGTTCTTGGTTATTCGCGACTAACGATCAACCAACAACGAACATCGATTATACAAACTCTCTTACATCAGTCACTCTCCCGGTAATTGCCGCAGCAGCTGCACTCAACGGACTCGCTAAAAATGTTCTCGACTTTGGGCCTTGTCGTCCTTCAAAATTTCTGTTTGACGTGCTGATACAATATTTTCCTGCTGGCACTTTATCCTCGTTCATCCCAAGACAAGCTGAGCATCCCGGACTTCGTAGCTCAAAACCTGCTGCCTCAAATATTTTATCCAGACCTTCTCTACGTGCTTGATCTTCTACCTGTTTCGAACCAGGCACTACCCAAACTTCCACGTTAGAGGCTTTGGTTTTTCCTTTCACCATATCTGCTACCAAGCGCAGATCTTCAATGCGGGCATTGGTACAACTTCCAATGAATACATAATCGATGGATTTGCCAAGCAGTGAGGAGCCTGGCTCAAGACCCATGTACTCTAATGACTTGGTAAATGAATGTTGTTCGCTTATTTCTTTTAGTTCTGCAATAGTTGGAATTCGATCTGTTACTTTCATACCCATACCCGGATTTGTTCCATAAGTAATCATAGGACCGATATCAGCGGCATCAAATGTTAAAACAGAATCATAGCTGGCACCCTTATCTGTTTTCAATTTTTTCCATTCTTCTACTTTACGATCGAACGCTTCACCCTGCGGAGCAAACTTCCTTCCTCTGATATAATTGAAAGTGGTTTCATCTGGAGCAATTAATCCACCACGTGCGCCCATCTCAATACTCATGTTGCAAATCGTCATGCGTGCTTCCATGGAAAGACTAGTGATAGCATCGCCCGCGTACTCCACAAAAAAGCCAGTGGCACCACTGGCTGATATTTTTGAGATGATGTATAAAATAATATCCTTGCTCACCACACCCTTACCTAATTTGCCATTGATTTCGATCTTCATCGTCTTGGGCTTGTATTGCAAAATACATTGAGTGGCCAAGACCTGCTCTACTTCGCTGGTACCAATTCCAAAGGCAATATTTCCAAAAGCTCCGTGTGTGGAGGTGTGGCTATCTCCGCACACGATGGTCATACCAGGTTGCGTTAATCCTAACTCCGGTCCGATGATGTGAACAATGCCCTGGTAGGCATGACCTAAGTCATACAATTCAACGCCAAACTCTTTACAATTTTTGCGTAGCGTTTCTACCTGATGTCTTGACAATGCTTCTTTGATAGGAAGATGCTGATCCTTAGTGGGCACGTTATGATCGGCTGTAGCTGTTGTGCGCGAAGTGTTGAAAACTGGGATGCCCCTTTTTTTCAAGCCATCAAATGCCTGTGGGCTCGTCACCTCATGGATAAAATGACGATCGATAAATAGTGCATCCGGATAGCCCTCCGCTCGTTTCACCACATGGCTGTCCCAAATTTTTTCAAAAATTGTTTTCGGTTTTAATTGGCTCATTTCTCTCTTCAACAACTGTTAGTTTGGCGCAATGCCTTTAAAATGCAATCGCCCCGTCATCATTTTCATGATTAACGGGGCGATTGATTTGATATTAAATTATCGTTACGAAGATGAGAATTTTTCTACGACTTGTAATTCAAATCAGCAAAAAAATTTACTCGCTTACGAGTGTTAGTTGATGATTAGGTCAACAGCGATTCCGATGTAATGGTGACTTTCAATGCTTTGGATATGATACAATTTTTCTCTGCGCCTTTGGTCACTTCTATAAATTTTTCCGAAGTGATTCCTGGAACTTTTCCTTGGATCGAAAGATGAATGCCGGTGATATCTAATCCTTCCATATTTAATGTTGCTACAGTATCCAATGATGTTGGGGGCGTACCCGCTTGTGTAAGTACAGCGCTCACGGCCATGGTAAAACAACCTGCATGTGCTGCGGCTAGCAACTCTTCTGGGTTGGTGCCAACTCCATCTTCAAATCGGGTTTTGAAGGAATACTGTGTATTGTTTAGTACGGTGCTTTGTGAAGAGACGCTTCCCTTTCCCGTTTTCAAATCTCCTTCCCAGTGTGCGGATGCGCTTCGTTTCATAGTTGTATGTTTTTAGTGTTGACTTGTTTAACAATTAGCTTAAAGAAAAATTCTGCAAGCACCATGTTGTGCGAGAATTTAAATCAATGAAAAGATTCACCACTAAGGTACAAAGATTTTCCAGAAAGATGATAAAAGACTGTATTGAATACATTTCAATTAATTTGTTTGAATTGAATAGCGCAACCGCCACTCTTCACCAATTGAATTTTCAACTTTGATTTGCTGCTAACTGTTTTCTTTTCGATTACATACGCCTCTGGATTTGTCTGCCAATCGCTGTTACTGGCATCGCGATAAATGATGGCTTCGTATTTTTTGCCAGCAGTGAGAAAATCAAGTGACCATTCGGCCACGCGACTGTTTTCATCGGTGATGGCGCCCACATACCAATCGCCTGTTTGTTTT
This sequence comes from Cyclobacteriaceae bacterium, assembly GCA_013140395.1. Classification (GTDB taxonomy): domain Bacteria; phylum Bacteroidota; class Bacteroidia; order Cytophagales; family Cyclobacteriaceae; genus ELB16-189. The sequence goes on along the minus strand of JABFSY010000490.1, from coordinate 409 downwards.
GCTTTCCGTGCGATGGTAATGTAATCGCCCGGCTCTGCTTCTAAAATTTTAGTGTCGCTCCAATCAACCGGTACATCTACTATAAACTGAAAGGCATCCAAATGTTTTTCGTAATTCTCTGGCAAGTCTGCTGCCATTTGCAATGGGCTATACATGGTTACATACAATGCCAATTGCTTAGCGAGTGTCGTACGCACTTCTGTTTTTCGTGTAGGTTCAAATTGATTGAGTTTAAAGTGAAACAACCCCGGAGTAAAATCCATCGGGCCACCCATCAACCGCGTGAAGGGCAAGATCGTTGTATGCTCGGGTGTAATTCCCAATGCTGGCGCATTGTTAAACTCGCTGCCGCGCGCAGCTTCTGAGGCTAACCAATTAGGGTAAGTGCGATGTAATCCGGTCGAGTGTA
>JABFSY010000455.1 GCA_013140395.1 Cyclobacteriaceae bacterium | reverse complement strand
TAACTCGGGCATCGTATTAGGCAAGCATTTTGAAAACATGAAGGACAAGGCCATTGTGTGTAACATCGGCCATTTTGATAATGAGATTGACGTGGCCTGGTTGAACAAGAATGCATCGAAAGATGAAGTGAAGCCGCAGGTGGATTTGTATACGATGAAGAACGGTCGCCAGGTGATATTACTAGCGGAAGGTCGTTTGGTGAACTTAGGTTGCGCCACAGGTCACCCTTCGTTTGTAATGTCGAATTCATTTACGAACCAGGTGCTTGCGCAGTTGGAGTTGTGGGTGAACACTGACAAGTATGAAAAGAAAGTGTACATGTTGCCCAAGCATTTGGATGAGAAGGTGGCTCGCTTGCACTTGAAGAAAATTGGTGTGGAGTTGGAGGAGCTATCGGAAGAGCAAGCCAAGTACATTGGTGTGCCGGTGAATGGTCCGTTTAAGCCGGATTATTATAGGTATTAAGTCGTTGGTCGTTGGTCGATGATCGTTGTTGGTTGATCGTTGGTCGATGGTCGATTGCCATTGTTAGTTAAGCGTATTTCTAAACACGTTGTCAAGTTGAGCCTGTCGAAACTGACTTCGACAAGCTCAGTCTGACATGCAAAAATGCATTAAGATAAAACTCTCTGCTTGCAAATTAGAGAGGCCCCGGGCGGAATGCTCGGGGTTTTTTGTTTTGTGGGGGTTTCGTTCCGATAGCGATAGCAAGGCGTCTGACCGCTCAAAGCGGTCTGACGCCTGAAACATCGGGATCAACCTGACAAGGGTTTCATATCGGACCACTTTACAAATCCTTTTTTTTTCGAGGAAACGCACTGGCTTTTTATTATTTTTAGCCACCATCATCTTATTACGCCTATGCAAAACGAGAGTTATCACCTGGGATTACTACACTTTGTGCACCTGTTGGTAACGGTAGATGGCCACATCGATGAACGCGAGCGGGCGGCCATTCTGGCGATAAAGAAAGAAGAGAATATATCGGATAAGGTGTTTCATGATTTTGAAATGAAAGCAGAGTCGGCCAGCGAACCAGAAATTTATACCGATGGGATTGCCTATTTCGCGGCCTACACGGACGAGGAAAAGCTAGCAGCATTTGTTCACTTGTATAAACTAGCAGAAGCGGACGCCAGCATCACCAACAAGGAAGTGCGCTTTTTACTGTATGGTCTCAAAGCCACTAAGATCAGTTTTGAAGACGTGGTGCTAACGGCCGGGATGTCGGGAAAATAATACCGTTGTCAGGTTGAGCCTGTCGAAACCTGATGGGAGTTGCAAATAGCCTTCGACAAGCTCAGGCTGACAGTTCACTGATTTTTGAAATGAGTTCTAGTTAAAAGTGTCGGACACCTGGCCACCCTTTTAACGCGCTGCAGTGCTTCTTGCCAATAGTAAACTAGCAGGAAGTGATGCGAGGTAGGCGAGAGCAATAACAGGGGAGTGTGAAAGCGAATAAATCACTCCGGTTTGTAGTAAGTAGAAAAGAGGAACGAGTAGCATGCCTATCGCGAATTTCAGCGAGCCAATAAATTGTTCATCGGTCACTTTGTTTTTTAAGATCCATTGCAAAATGGCTCTTGGCAATGCGTGGTTCACAACATAGTATAAAAAAATAGGGTTCAACCAGCGTAGGTTGTTGTGTGTAGATGTGATCGGTGTGGAGTTGTCGGTTTGCGTTGCCGATGTCAACGTGCTGATGAGTTGCTGGTCGGCCTGCAGCTGCTCTACCAGATCTGTTTTTAGTTTTCTGTTTTGTAAAAAGAGATGGGCATCGTGGGCATAGTGGGTGGCCTCGATGTGCAGCATCATCGATTGTAGCGATGCGCTTGTTTGCGCAATGAGTAAATCAATTTGTTCTTTTTCGTCTTTTTGTGTTGGGTGATTTATTGCTAACGAAATAGCTTTTCCAAAACTGACCAGCACTCGTGACCCTGCTTGACTCAGCGAATCGTATTGCAGGCCTACGGGCACAATTTTTACGGGCACATTTTTTTTAATGGCTTCGATGGCAATTCGGGCAAAACCTTTTTGCAACGGGCGCAGGTGCCACCGGTGGTCGTGGTTGCCTTCGGCAAAGATGAGAATGGATTCGCCTTGTCGCAGGAGATCGACACAGCCTTCGATCATCTCATCATTTTTGCGCAGCGTGCTAAACCCATCGCGAAAGCGAAACACCGGACGCATTTTCAGCCACGTCAACACCACTCGTGCCCACGGCTTTTGAAAAACATTGGCACGCGCCAGAAACCACGGATGTCGCGAGGTGCTGCAGCCCACGAGCACGGCATCTAAAAAAGCATTTTGGTGATTGGCCACAAAAATAACCGGACCGCCTGGTGTCGGCTCATGCCGATGGACTTGCCATTTGCGAAAGTAAAACCAAAGGGCGACCCTGCAGTAGCTTTTTAGCAGTAGGTAGAGTAGCCCGGTCATGGGATTATTTTAAAGCAGGGATGATAGACCGTTGTCGCATAAACATCGCAAAAGAAAATCCGCTGATCAAGTGCCACACACCCCACCACGCTGCGACCAACGCCATATCGGGGTTGCCATCAAAAAAAGTGAAGATCAGGATTAAACCTAGTCCGGAATTTTGAATGCCCGTCTCAATAGCGATGGTGCGATTGCTCGCCTCTCCATTTTTTAATGACTTGCTGAAAAAGTAGGAGAGGAGCAAGGCCGCTCCGTTGTGGAGTAGCACAATACCAAAAACGGTCGAGAAGTTGGCGGTGAAGGCAGCTCTGTTGTTGTAAAACGCCATGCCAATAAACGCTGCTAAAATTAAGAGGGATATGATGCGGATAGGTTTTCCAATGGAATTGGCGAAGGAAGAGAATCGCTCGGCCACCCACATGCCGGCCAGCAAGGGCACGAGCAAGATCAGCACCATGTTCGTAGCGAGTGAGGGGAAACTGATTTCAAATCCTTTTACTTCTTCTACCAGACCCGGCACGAGCGAGGCCCAGAAAAAGAAACTGAGAGGCGTGATCACAAAAGCGAGCAAAGAAGAAAAGGCCGTGAGCGTTACCGACAACGCGACATTACCCCGCGCCAGCATCGAAAAGAAATTAGAAACGTTCCCACCGGGGCACGCAGCTACCAATAACATACCCAACGCCATTCCTTTGCTGATGGGCAATACAAGTACCAGTAACAACGTGATAAATGGAAGCAGTATGATTTGTGAGAACAACCCGGTGAAGACGGATTTTTTTTGTGTGAGTAGTTCGGTAAAATGTTCACGTTTAATTTCCAACGCCACACCAAACATGATAATCGCGAGGCATACATTTAATGCGATGAGGCTATCGGGGGAGAAGTGAATGGGTACGGCTTCGGAGGGCATAAATTCAAAATTCAAAGTTGAAAGCTAAAAGGTTAAAGCTAAAAGTTCAAAGCTGAAAGTTTAAAGTTTAAAGTTTAAAGTTGAAAGTCTAAAGCTGCGTCCTATGTTCTGAATCTTGAATCTTGAATCTTGAATCATTCCTCGTCCTTTGCCACACGCTATTCCCTATTCTCCTCATACCACCGATCTACCAGCAAGCCTTTGCCCTCGGCAGCCATGACGGCTAGTTGATCGCAGCGTTCGTTTTCGGCATGACCTGCATGACCTTTGACCCACACAAATTTTGGTTTTAGTTTAGTGTGCAAGGGAATGTATCGTTTCCACAGATCGGAGTTTGCTTTCTTAGCGAAATTCTTTTTCTCCCAGTTCCAGATCCATCCTTTCTCTACCGAGTCGACTACATACTTTGAATCCGAGTAAATGGTGACGGGGATGCCGGGTTTTTTAATGGCTTCTAATCCGATGATGACGGCCATCAATTCCATGCGGTTGTTGGTCGTCAGGCGAAAGCCTTCGGACAATTCTTTTTCGTGATGGCCATACTTCATGATGGTGCCATAGCCGCCCGGTCCGGGGTTGCCTTGTGCAGCTCCGTCTGTATAGATGCGGATCATTCTCCTGCTTGTTTAATAATATCCTCGGCCACTTCAGCCGAAAACCGTAAGCCAACCTCCTGCATATTTTTAATAATCGGCTTAACTGATTGAATAAGATTAAGCTGTTTGGCTTTAACCAAAATACCAAGAGTACCCGTAAAATTTACATGAAGAGATTCAGCAATTTTTCGCGCTTTCAAATCATCCAAAATTATTGTGCAGTCTGGGGTTTCTAACCCCAGGGCTATCGCTGATGATTCGCCCACATCGATTTTGGTTTCAAGTTCTTTTTGAAAAGATTTATTTTTCGCAGAGAGGATCTTTATCCATTCAGGCAATTCCTTTCCGTATTCGATTTGAATTTCTGGCGTGGTGATTACTTCAGAATAGATTTCCTTTAGCAGAAAAATCTTGTCAATCTTTTCTAGGATGATCAGGCAACTCGTATCAGAAATGACAATCTTATGCATTCACTACGTCCTTGCGAAGGTCATCGAGGGATTCGCTAAATACTGAATAGCCGTAGTTGCCCATGGTCTCTAAAAAAGCACGCTTGCTAATGCCCACCAAACCGGCCGCCTGCCCTGAAGATAATTTGGCTTGGTGATAGAGTTGACAGGCCAGCGTCATTTTAACATCGAACTCGGTGAGCCCTAGTGAATCAGGTAAGTCGAGTGTGATTCGTTTCATGGGTGATTGACTTTTTCTGTATGAAAGTTACAAAAAATTAGTTAGCCGATAAGGACAATGCTTTTAAATGCTAAAATTGCTTTTGAAAATCTTCACGGCAATAGCCAGCAGGATCACGCCAAACACTTTGCGCAGCACTACAAATCCTGATTTGCCGATTTTCTGTTCGAGCCATCCGCTGGAGCGAAGCACAATGTAGACGAAGATGAGGTTCAATACGATTCCAATCAAGATGTTGGTTTCTTCATACACAGCCCTCAGCGATAAGATAGTTGTCAGAGTTCCCGCACCTGCTATCAGCGGAAAAGCAATGGGCACGATAGAGCCGGTTCCTTTGGCATCCGGATCGTCTTTGATTAAGTCGATGCCGAGAATCATTTCCATCGCAATGATAAACATGACAATAGCACCGGCCACGGCAAATGAGCCTACGTCCAATCCAAAAAGTTTAAGGATGGATTGCCCCAGAAAAAGGAACACGATCATCAAGATCGCTGCAATGGCGGTGGCTTTCTCTGCATAGATTCTTCCTTCTCTTTTTCGAATGAGGATTACAAATGGAATGGATCCAAGAATATCAATGACCGAGAAGAGGATCAGCGTGACGGAAAATATTTCTTTGAAGTTCATAGGCTATGGTTGCGAAGATAACAAATTGACCCGAGACAATTGATAAATCGAAGTACACCAATGCCCGACTTATGCCGACCTGACAAATAACTTGATAAAAGCGCCAATATTTGTGCTAAATTTGGGCTAGATGAAAAGTAGTTTAGTTATTCTTCTAAAAAGTGTTCTGATCGGGGTCATCGTTATGCGGCTTCTTTTCGTGATCGATTTTGGTCAGCGTGATTCGTTTGCTACCTGCTGCATGGAACTGATTGACTGCGAGGAAGAATCAGAAAGTGAGCATCTCGTTGATGGTAAAGAATTTTGCGAACAAATTGCCTTGAGATTTGAATCAGCGTTTGATAAAGAGACGGTCGTTTCTTTTTCTTTTGACTCGTGGTGTGTCACTCACATCATCGAGATCGTTTCGCCCCCTCCACGCGGGTAGCGTTCACTGGAGCGTTTTTCCATTTTTACATTTCCCTGTTTAAGTTGTTTCTTTTTGTTGATAGACTCATTTGTTGTGAAGCAGAATAATTTTAATGAATTAAAAGATAGTTTAAAGGCTGACGTACCGGCATCGATAGTCGTGTTTTTGGTAGCGTTGCCACTGTGCCTGGGCATTGCCCTGGCGTCTGGTGCCCCTTTGTTTTCGGGAGTAGTCGCAGGATTTGTTGGCGGAATAGTGGTAGGCGCTCTTAGCAAATCGCCAATCAGTGTGAGTGGTCCTGCGGCAGGACTTGCTTCCATCGTGTTAATTTCCATCCAAGGCCTGAATTCATTTCCTGCTTTTTTGTGCAGCGTGGTTATTGCCGGAGTGATTCAGGTGTTATTTGGCTTTCTAAGGGCAGGAATAATTGGGCACTTTGTTCCCATTGCCGTCACCCGAGGAATGCTGGCAGCCATCGGCCTCATCTTGATATTAAAACAGATTCCGCACGCGGTTGGCTATGATGCTGATTTTGAAGGTGATGAAAGTTTCTTCCAACCCGATGGTGAGAATACATTTACAG
>JABFSY010000208.1 GCA_013140395.1 Cyclobacteriaceae bacterium | reverse complement strand
CAAGGGTGTGTCGTGCGATCCCACCGGGTGATCCAAATCATCATCGTCAAACGATTTAATGGGCTGGATATTCAACGAAATTTCTTTCTGTCTCATACAGTTTTATTTTAAGCTCGTATCGGTTATCAATTTTTTGTCTCAGTATCTTCCAAATCACCACTGCAATGTTTTCAGCTGTTGGATTCAAGTCCTTGAAGTAAACTGTATCTAAGTTAAGATTTTTATGATCAAAGTGTTTGAGAACGTTTTCGCTAATCAGATCACTCAGTAATTTCATGTCAAACACATAGCCGGTCTCTGGATCGGTTTCGCCAATCAGTGTTACTATTACTTCATAATTGTGGCCGTGATAATTCGGATTATTACACTTACCAAAAACGGCATCATTTTTTTCATTGCTCCAAGACGGGTTGGACAATCGATGAGCAGCGTTAAAATGTTCCTTTCGGGAAATGGCTATTTTCATGAGGTAAAGGTAAAACAAGTGTTTTGAAAAAAGGTTCGTGGGTTTCCGAAGGTTTATTGGATTCTCAAAACAGTTTGGTTTTGCAGACACGATAAATAGCTTTTAATTTGACTGCAAGTGTCAAATTGGTAGATAGTTCATGGAGCTAGAAAACATTACCGTCATCATTCTTCTTTTGGCCGTGGTAACCGCACTGGCCGAGGTGACCGATCGGGTTAAAATACCGTATCCTGTATTACTCGTCTTGGCAGGAATCGGGATTGGCCTCATCCCTCAATTGCCTGTTGTTGAGTTGAATCCAGATGTTGTTTTCTTAATCTTTTTACCACCGGCCCTTTATTCGGCTGCTTGGACAACGTCTTGGACCGATTTTAAGGCTGCCAGGAGGCCGATCTCTTTGTTAGCGGTAGGTTGTGTGTTGTTCACCACCACAGCGATTGCGTGTGTTGCACACTACCTAATACCCGGCTTTGGCTGGCCTGAATCATTTGTCTTGGGAGCTATTATCTCACCTCCAGACGCGGTTGCAGCCACGGCAGCCACGAAAGGCTTGGGTGTGCCAAAACGTTTGATTACCATTCTGGAGGGAGAAAGTTTAGTGAACGATGCAACGGGGCTAATCGCCATGCGCTATGCGATTGCTGCAACGGCTACTGGCACATTTATTTTTTGGTTAGCAAGCATTAATTTTTTCTATGTGGCGGGTGTCGGTATCATCATTGGATTGATCGTAGGCCAGCTGCTTTTTTGGATACACAAGATTACACCGAACAATCCGACTACTGATACCACGCTCACTTTCATTACACCTTACATCGCCTATTTGTTCGCAGAGCAAATTCATGTTTCGGGAGTGCTGGCAGTGGTTGCGTGTGGATTGTTCTTGAGTCAACGCTCTTCAAAAATATTTAGTCACCAATCTCGAATTCAAGCCTACTCAACCTGGGATACGGTAAACTTCATTTTGAATGGAGTGATCTTTATTTTAATAGGCCTGCAACTCAAGACTGTATTGGCAAATATTCAGGAGCATTCGTTCACTACGCTACTGTGGTATGGCTTTCTTGTGAGTGCGGCAACAATCCTGGCACGAATTGTCTGGGTTTTTCCGGCAGCCTATCTGCCACGACTGAGTGGTGGCGTACGTAGGCGCGAACCTGAGTTTAGTGCCCGTAATGTTTCCATTGTAGCCTGGTCCGGCATGCGGGGAGTTGTTTCCTTGGCGGCAGCGATGGCTCTTCCGCTAGTGCTACAGGGAACCACGCCTTTTCCCAATAGAGACTTGATTATTTTTCTGACGTTTGCAGTAATTTTTTCTACGTTGGTTTTTCAAGGCATGACGCTTCCAGTGCTGGTCAAAAAGCTGGGCGTAAAGGGTGACTTGGGAACCAAAAAGGAAGAAGATGAGATTCGCCACCAGATTGCGTCCTCAGTGATTGAGCACATCGAGGAGAACTATTCACTTGGTTTGGACGATATGGTGCTGGCCCAGATTAAATCTAAATACGAGATTCGTATCCAGCGATTGCGCAAAGACGAGTCCAATCGCCTTACTGAGGAGCAAATAGGAGAGTTGCATCGTATACAGCATGAGCTAATAAAGCAAGAGCGGGTAGTGCTTGATTTGATGTATCAAGCCCAAAAAATTGGTGATGAAGCACTGCGAAAAATTGAATATGAACTTGATCTCGAAGAGGCTCGACTAGAATTAGAAGTCGCAGAAACCTAACGTCAAATGATCATGTGTTCTAGAATGGCCAACGCATCTTTCTTATCTTGATGCAATTGATTTTTTAGTCCTTCCAGATCACCAAACTTCGTGTCAGTTCGAATCAACCGGTGAAACGCTACCGTTAATGTTTCCCCATAAATCTCTTTATTAAAATCAAAGATATTCACTTCAATTACCTTTTTAGTGCCATTAATCGTGGGCCGATTGCCGATGTAGAGCATCCCTTTCATTACCTGATGTTCGTGCTTAACAGTTACTGCGTAGATGCCATCTGCTGGTATTAACTTTAATCGGGAGTCTAAATCGATGTTAGCTGTCGGATAGCCCAATACTCTCCCCAACTTATCTCCGCGAACGACTTGGCCACTGATAGAATAGGGGCGACCCAATAAGTGAGTTGCACTTTCAAGGTCGGACTCCTCCAGCGCCTTCCTAATTTTAGAAGAGCTCACCGCCACATGGTCGATGTCCTGTCGTTCAATTTCCTCCACCTCAAAACCGAAGGCTGGCCCGCTGATCTTCAATTGCTCAAAACTGCCTTCTCGATTGTTACCAAAGCGGTGGTCATAGCCAATGACCAATTTTTTGGTGCCGATTGTATTCACTAGCACAGTGGTGATGAATTGCTGTGACGTAATTTGAGAAAACTCTTTAGTGAAAGGAATTCGTAAGAGATGTTGGATGCCCTGCTCTTTGAGTAGCGCAGCCTTCTCTTCAAAAGTGTTAAGAAGCTTCAACGAATTATCCTCTGGTTTTAGGATCAATCGCGGGTGTGGCCAAAACGTGATTACCACCGTCTCTCCTTTACTTTTTTCAGCAACTTCTTTGAGCCTGCGAATGATTTTTTGGTGGCCGAGATGAACACCATCAAAGGTTCCGCTGGTTACTACACCATTGGCGAGTTTGGAAAAGTCTTCGAGGCTGTAGTAGATTTTCATTATTAAACAGGATCAATTTGTTCTAGCGTTTTTGCATCGCTGAGTAGAAAGTCTCCTATTCGGGTTCTACACAGCGAGCCAAGATACGCACCTGTTCCAATCGCATTGCCGAAATCTCGGGCTAAGCTACGTATGTAAGTGCCTTTTGAGCAAACAATCCGAAACGCAACGTTTGGTTTTTGAATGGATGTAATCTGAAAAGTAGAAACGGTTACTGTGCGTGGTTTTAATTCCAAGTCGCTACCCTGACGCGCTAGTTTATAAGCACGCTTACCGTCCACTTTAATGGCGGAATGAAGTGGTGGTATTTGTTGAATCTCTCCGATGAATTTTTTGGCTTCGCTAATCAATTGCTCATCTGTTACTGATGAAATATCCGTGGGTTGAGAAACTTCCGTCTCTAAGTCATGGGAGGGCGTTGTTTGGCCGATGACAAAATGCCCCGTGTATTCCTTTTCCTTCGCTTGGTAGCCATCAATTTGCTTGGTCATTTTACCAGTACAAATGATCAATAGCCCCGTGGCCAAAGGATCGAGAGTTCCGGCATGGCCAATTTTTTTTGTCTTTAGCTTGTATCGAAGTTTATTAACCACATCAAACGAAGTCCAGTTCAAGGGCTTATTGATCAACAAGAGTCTCCCCTCAGTTGCTTCCATCAGACAATGGATAAAGGAATGCCCATGAAATACAGTATTAAGATGATTAGTCCAAGGACAATCCGATAATAGCCAAACACTTTGAATCCATGTTTTGTCAAGAAATTGATGAATGATTTAATGGCAATCATGCCAACTACAAAGGCAACCAGGTTTCCAACTAAAAGCAACAATAATTCTTGTTGACCCAGGGCATTACCTTCTTTATAAAACTTCAAAAGTTTGTAACCGGTAGCGGCAAACATGGTGGGTACGGCCAGAAAAAAAGAAAACTCTGCTGCCATTTTCTTTGTCAGCTGCTGGGTGAGTCCACCTAATATAGTCGCTGCTGAGCGAGATACTCCCGGTATCATAGCAATCGTCTGGAACATTCCTATTTTAAAAGCAGTGGGGTAGGACACTGACGATAAACCCTCTTCTTCATTTTTTCGGAATAGCTTATCAACAAACAAAAAGACGATGCCGCCTAGAATGAGCATCACAGCCACGACTTCCACCCGTTCCAATAGTTGATCGATAAAATCGTTTAGCAACAGCCCTATGACCACCGCTGGCAAAAATGCGATAACCAACTTGAAGTAAAAGTCCATCGTTTGAAAAAATCTTTTCCAGTAGAGAACGACTACGGATAGAATGGCTCCAAGTTGAATGGCAACAGTAAATGTCTTTACAAATGGGCTTGAACTGATCCCCATCAGAGAAGAGGCGATGATCATATGTCCTGTCGAAGACACAGGCAAATATTCTGTAAGCCCTTCCACGATGGCAAGGATGATAGCCTCAATAATTGACATGAGAGTTATCTTTTCTCTTTAGGCGTGTGCAAAATTGCAGCGATCTCGACAATGAAACCTGAAATCACAATTAAGGGTCCGAGAGTAAGGCCGAGAAACCCAAAGCCATATGGTTCTTTATCCATTGACATAATTGTGAAACCAATAACCAATGTGATAATTCCAATCACCATCAATTGGTAGTTTTTCTTTCCAAAAGCAAGTTTGTTCATCGTGTTAAAATAATTCGTCTAGTGATAATCGTAAATATTTACCAACTGCCCGGTAGGTGCTGATAGTTGCCACTACAATACCTGTAATCAAAAGCGACCCTGCGAGCAGATAGAGTCGTTGCGTATTCTGAATGAGGGCTAAGTCCTCAATTTTTGTAGTAGCAAAAGAAACAAGGGCATATAACATGGCGCAAGAAAGCAAACCAGCCAGTGCACCGTGCCAAATCGCTTGAAAAAGAAAAGGGCGTTGAATAAACCATCGTTTGGCACCCACCAATTGCATGCTGCGTATAATGAAGCGTTGAGAAAAAAGTGCTAGCCGCACCGTATTGTTAATGAGAAGGACGACAGTTACTAACAAAATGGCGACCAATCCCATCAGCACTAGCCCAATCTTTGCAACATTTTGATTGATGGAGTCTATTACGTTTTCTACATAGTAAGCTTGAAATACGCCAGGTACTTTTTCGATTTCCGCCTTTATTCTAGTTAAGCTGGATTTATCGTGATAAGCGGGGTCAATTTTCACCAAGAAAGCATTTCGAAGTGGATTTTCACCCAGAAACCGTTTGAAGTCTTCGCCTGTCTCTTTGATGAATTGTTTGGCCGCTGTTTCTTTAGATACGAATTGGATAGCTCCATTGTTGCCACCCTTTTTGACGAAGTTCTTAGCTTTTAGCTGACTTTCAATTTTATCAGTTTGCTCTTTCGAAAGTTGATTTTTTAAATAAACCTGAACCTTCACATTATCGCGCACGACATTTTCTAGTTCGTTAGAATAGATCACCAGTGTGCCAAATACGCCAATGGCAAAAAGCGCTAACGTAATACTAAACACAACACTTATATAAGGGTAGGTGCCTAGCCTCTTCTTTCGATATTTGTGTTTTTGGGGTTCGTTCATTAAGCCACAAATATAGCGGATAAAAAGAAACACCCTCCATGGGAGGGTGTTTCAAAACTCAACTACTAAAACTCACTACCTTCCTCTATACTCTTTTAGCTTTGAAACCAACTCGCGGTCCGTTATCGGCTGCAAGGGCGCTGTCTTAGTTTGTTTCTCATCCAGCAAATAGTACTGTTCTTTATAAAACATAAATACACTATGAGTTTCACCGTTTATTTCCAATATCTCGTACAAAGCCTTATCAAATGCTCCATACAATAATAACTTGCCCTCTGAAAATTGGTAATGGAAAGAATACTTCTTGTTATCGGATAAAACATTAACCGTGATTTTCGAGATGCTGACGGGCGATCCCGCCATTTGATGGTTGACCAAAGGCCGTGAGTCACCTTCCATCATGTCTTTAGTCGGATCAACCAACTCTATCTTGGGTTTTGAGGTTGTGATTTTCTCTTTTTCACCTGTACTCACTACTGGCTTATTGGCCGGTTTCTCTTCTTGCTTAGAAGATTCATCTTTTTTCTCCTCTGCTGGCGTTGTTACTGTAGTTTCTTCTA
>JABFSY010000048.1 GCA_013140395.1 Cyclobacteriaceae bacterium | reverse complement strand
CATAGATACTGATAAAAGCTCAAAATAACGAAAAAATAGTATTTCTGAACCGCGATAAATTTGTTTGGCTTTGTTAAAGATTCGTTAATCTCTTTTTGCTATCGAATCGCAATAAAAGTCCGATCTTTGCTCACCTAAAAAAATCGGCATGACTAAATTCTACTTTCTATTATTCTCTATTCTTTGGTTTCAAATTCAGCTTTCGGCTCAAGTTTCACTAAGCGCTTCTCCCTATTCTCAGGATTTTAATTCCCTTGGAAGCGGATTGCCGGCTGGGTGGAGTGTGCGCACAGGTGCTACCAATGCATCTTTGGGTACTGCTGTGACACTTGTTACGACAACTACTGCATGGAATTCAACGACCGGGAACTTTAGAAATGTTGCAGCCGCGGCAGGTCTTACGGCAACTTCAACTACCACCGATCAAAATGCCTCTGCCAACAGAGCGTTAGCTGTTCGCCAAACCGGAACCCTAGGTGACCCGGGCGCAGCATTTGTTTTACAACTCGCGAATACCGCAGGGCTTACGAATTTTCAGTTAAGTTTTAAACTGCAGTCACTGGACGGCACCGCCACTGGCCGCAGTACCACCTGGCGAGTTGACTATGGCTTTGGTTCCTCACCTACTTCTTTTGTATCGACACCTTCTACCCCTGGTACGTTGACTACAACACTGGCAGCAGCGGGTGCAAGCTGGGGAAGCACGGATGTGACCATTAATTTTGGAACAAACTTGGATAATATTCCAGATAATGTATGGATTCGCATTACCACAGTTACTGCCTCCACTGGAAGTGGTTCACGCCCGACTACTGCTATCGATGATTTCCAATTGTCTTTTGCGGCTGGTGATGTTACACCTCCTCTTTTCACTACTACGTATCCGAAAATTTCAAACCTTACGTCCAGTGGGTTTGACCTCGTCACCAATCTGAATGAAATTGGGAAGACTTATTTCGTCATCGTTCCCGACAACGCAACGGCTCCAACGTCCTTGCAAGTAAAAAATGGGCAAGACGCTTCCGGTTCGCCACTTGCCAGTAATTTGACGGGAACGATAAATGTTACCGTGATCAATTTTGAGTATTCAGCTGCTGTCTCAGGGCTGGCAGATAACACCGACTATGATGTTTACTTAGTGGCTGAGGATTTGATTCCCAACATCCAAACTATACCAACCAAAATTGACGTAAAAACAAACACTGCCGGAGACGTAACGCCACCCACCTTTTCTTCTACCTATCCGAACATTAACTCAATTACTCCAGGTGGCTTTATCGTTCGCACGAGTTTGGACGAAGCTGGAAAAACATTTTTTGTGGTTCTTCCATCAGGAGCAAATGCACCATCGCCAGCCCAAGTAAAAAACGGCCAGGATGGTGTGGGTGCCGCATTAACCTCGAATCTTGCCGGTACGATAACGGTAAACAATGCCAGTTCAGAATTTGCGCTACCTGTTTCGGGTTTAAATTCCAATACTGCATATGACGTATTTCTGGTAGCCGAAGATAATGTACCTAATCTTCAAGCCAGTCCGGTTAAAATAACTGTAACCACCGGTATGCAATTTCAGGAAGATTTTAATGCCTGCGATGGCGCCTCGTTTACACAATTCAGTGTTACGGGCGCACAAGTGTGGGGCTGCACAGACTTTGGAAGAAATTCAACAAAAGCCAATCGAGTAAATGGATTTTCTGGTACGGCTCAGCTGAATGAAGATTGGCTGATCTCGCCTGTTGTGAACCTGAATGCAAATGCTAGTCTATCTTTTTATTCACAATTTTCTTTTGCGGGCCCTTCGCTTCAATTAAAAATTTCCTCTAATTATTCGGGCACTGGCGACCCCACCGTTGCCACGTGGACTGATTTGAATGGCAACTTCCCCTCAGTAGCCGTTGCCTCCAATAGTACTTCTCCAGCTGATTGGACATTTAGTAATGTCGATTTATCTGCCTATGCTTCGCAAAATGTATACGTAGCATTTGTCTACAACTCCTCGACTACTGCCGCGGCAAGATGGTCGTTAGATGACATTAGCTTCAGTAATGCTATTGCAAACTATTTACAGGCTTCACCCTCAACATTATTGTTCACAACTGGCGGAACCGTTAAAAATTATTCGGTGAGGGGTTTCAATCTGTCAAACATTGTATCCATTACTGCGCCTACGAATTTTACAGTATCAAAAGACAACAATACTTTTTCAAGTTCCATTTCGTACACGCCAGCTGAGGTGACTACTCCTCAAACTGTATATGTAAAATTCGATGCGCCAATGGGTACCACCGCCACGTTTACCGGATCGATCATTAATAGTTCTGCGGGCGTTTCTACCAGAATAATTTCAGTAAGGGGTACTGACAAATCTCAAACATTGGATATTGCTACTTACAATCTTGAGTTTTTTGGTACCGATGTAAAAGATACGGGTGGTACTGAGTTTGGCCCAATCGATGATGCCTTGCAAGTTAGTAATGTAACCACCGTAATTCAGACTACTGCCGCAGATATTTACGCTGTGCAAGAAGTTGCGGATGATAACGCCTTCAATCTATTATTGACAAACTTGCCAGGCTACACTGGATTTTTAGCAAACAGATGGTCCCGCTCATTTGACCCACCAGATCCTAACTTTCCTCCTCAAAAAATTGGCTTTGTCTACAATTCGTCTGTTGTCCAATTGGTAAGCTCCCGTGTAATGTTCGCACAACTATATGACGAAGTACGCGCTGGAAACACTTCACTACTGCCCGGTTACCCAACCACAGGTGGAAGCACACCATCTAGTTTCTGGTCGTCTGGCCGATTGCCGGTGATGGCAACCTTTGACGTAGTCATCAATGGAGTAACTAAACGCGTTCGTGTGATTAATATTCACGCTAAATCAGGGTCTGCCACCGCGGACTATGATCGAAGAAAGTACGATGTAAAAGTGTTGCATGATTCACTGACCGCTAACTACTCAAACGACAATATTGTTTTGCTGGGCGATTTCAACGATGATGTGGACGTCTCCATCGGTGCACCAACCAATCCCGAATCTACCTATAAACCATTTGTTGACAACACGTCTAACTTTAACACTCTTACGCTTGCATTGAGCCAAGCTGGCGGATTTAGTTTCCCCAACTCAAATAGTTTCTTAGATCATATTATCACTTCGAATGAACTTACCAACTCCTATGTAAGCAATTCCATTACAGTAGAAGACGCGAGGGCTTATATTTCAAACTATGTTAACACGACTTCTGACCACCTACCGGTATCGGCTCGATTTGTTATTGAGAAAGAAAACCAAACAATTTTATTCAACGCGTTGCCAAGTAAGATATTTGGCGATGCAGCCTTTACGCTGACTGCAACAGCATCCTCTGGCTTGCCGATAAGTTACAGTTCTTCGGATGCCACTATTGCATCTGTTAGTGGAACCACGGTGACCATTTTGAAAACCGGCACCGTGGATATCACGGCAAGCCAATCGGGCAGTGCCAATTTTAATGCGGCCACCAATGTGTCACAACAACTAACTATCAACAAGGCAAACCAAACGATTACTTTCAATGCGTTGCCTGATAAAACTTTTGGTGCTGCGGCATTCAACTTAACAGCAACGGCATCATCAGGCTTGCCTATCAACTATAGTTCTTCGGATGCTACCATTGCTTCTCTGAGTGGCAACACTGTGACCATTTTAAAAGCCGGAACTGTAAACATAACTGCGGGCCAACCTGGTGATGGTAATTTCAATGCTGCTAATAGTGTAGTTCAGCAACTGATTATTGACAAAGCAAACCAGACAATCGCCTTCCCATTAATACTCGTAGACAAAACGCTGGGCGATGCTCCGTTTACATTTACTCTCCCAACCTCTACCTCTGGGTTGACAGTAACAACTACACCAAATGCAAGAGTTACGATCAACGGGAATCAAATCACGCTTGTGAGCGCAGGCAAAGCAAGCATCACGGCCAGCCAAGCGGGCAATAGCAATTACAACGCGGCTACATCTGTTGTGAGAGAATTTTGCGTCAGTCCTGCCAAGCCAAGTGTGACGGTCACTCTTTCATCCGGCATCGCCACTCTTACATCCAATGCAAGTAGTGGAAATCAATGGTATCTAAATGGAGCCATCGTTTCAGGTGCAACTAATAGTACATACACCGCAACTACTGCAGGCACCTACAAAGTCCAGGTGACTATCGATAATTGTGTAAGCGATTTTTCTACTGAAACTCCCGTGATCATAACAGGTGATTTGCCAATTAGCAATGCATCCATTGGTATTTATCCGAACCCAACTACCGGTAGCCTATACATCACTGGCTTAGAGGCTGAAACAAAAGAGTGTATCATCATTGATCTACTTGGAAAGTCGATGCAAATGGGCTTAGAAAAAGTAGGAGATCAACACCGCTTGACTACTGATGGGATGGTAGAGGGCGTTTATACATTGAGAGTTGTCGGGCAACACACTTCTGTACAACAATTGAGATTTATTAAAAGGAACTAGCTAATAATCGAATTTTGAAAAGCACCGTTTTGAAAGGAACGGTGCTTTTTTATTTTCACTTGACCAACCCTCATAGTCGGATCACTTCATCTCCAGCATTTTCACAACTGTAACAGCTGCTTCTTCACCTTTGTTACCCAATTTGCCACCTGCCCGATCGATCGCTTGTTGCTTGTTTAAGGTAGTGAGTACTCCAAAAGCCATTGGCTTGTTGGTCTTTAGGCTAACTTTCATAATGCCATAGGTTACGCCTTGACAAACGTAATCGAAATGAGGTGTGTCCCCTTGGATCACGCAACCCAAGCAAATAACAGCTGCGATGTCCTTTTTCTCAGCTTCCCACTGCGCTGCCAAAGGAAGCTCAAAACTGCCTGGTACGTTCTTGCGAATGATGTTTTGATTTTTCACACCTAGTTCGAGAAGGGCATTGTAAGCCCCCTGGAAAAGAGGCTCAGTGATTTCTTCGTTCCACTCGGCCACCACGATGGCAAATTTTTTATTAGAGAGATTGAACTTACTTCTGGACTTTACAACTGAAAGATGACCTGCCATGACTGAAAGTTAACGTGTTGACTTACGACTGTTTTAGTTGCAAATTTACAAACAGTTTACCTACTCTATGCGATTGTTTTTGGCTATTCTATTCTGTCTATCAGTCAATGTTTTAAAATCTCAAGATCTGTTTAGTCGTGAAGGGGGTGATTTGTTTCAGTCCGACCTGCTGAACTCGTTCAATGATGTCGCATTCCGGTGGAATTTTTCGGGAGAAAAGCAAGTTTATCTGAATGAAGGAATCAATTTTTTGGCTGAGCAAAAAACTGAAATGGCGCTTTCAAATTTAGATAAATTCATTAAAATGGACTCTTCATTTTGGGTAGCCTTTTATTATCGAGGAGTATGCTTGAAACAGATGGGTATGTACCGAAAAGCAGAAACGAATCTTAAACGAGCATATTATTTGAATAAGGGGTCATTCGAGATCGCGATGGAACTTGCAAAAGTCAATCACTTGCTTACTACAATCAATTACCTTCTCGTTCTTGAATCTGATAAGGCCGAAAAATACTACAAAAAAGCCATCAACATCGCTCCAGATAATCCTGTACCCAATTTTCTACTTGGCGATCTGGCACTTCGCAATGGCAACATGCGACAAGCACTAAAAAATTACAACGAAAGTTTAGAAAAGGATCCGCTTTTTTCGGACGCCAAAATAAAAATTGGTTTGATTGAGGTGATCAAAGACAAAGATATTACTGCATTAATTCCCTATTTGAATGAAGTACTCGCAAAAGACTCGCTGAATCGAACCGCTTTGGGCTTAAGGAGCAGGGTTACCGCAAAAGAAAATCCAAAAAATTCGCTCGCTGATCTTAATCGGTTAGTGAGGCTCAGCCCATCAAACATTTCCTATCGATTATTTCGAGGAATATTATACACCGAGGTTCAAGACTATGAAAATGCATTTTCAGACTTTCATAAAGTGATTCAGTCTAATCCTCAAAGCGAGAATAACTTTGTTGGTAAGCAAACAGCATTGGACAAACAAATAGATATAATATATGCTGGTTACTATGTGGTCAGCAATGTGTATGGTATGCCTCCATCCGATGCATACCAGATTAAAAAGGCGTTTTGTCTGTTACTGACTAGTAAGTTTCAAGAAAGCATTGACGCATGACTCGTCCTGAAAAAAGTTTACACAATTTGGTTAAAAGTCCTGATTCAAATTTACACTTTTTAGTTAGTCCTGAAAACGCTTTACATTTGATTACCGGATGAAGCGGAAGCGGGCAATGCTGAG
>JABFSY010000030.1 GCA_013140395.1 Cyclobacteriaceae bacterium | reverse complement strand
AAGTTGGCTGTGGAGAAGGTACGATCAAGATGCGACCTGTAATTACTTGAGGAGTATTGTCCCCGTTGATTAAATCCCCATTCAGTGGGTTGAATGCATTCCCATCCAATAAATTGTTATCATAGGCATTACATTGATTCCAATTTTTTAGCGTCACCACGAACTCATCACCAATTTCTGCAACAGTGGTCGCTGGAACTGTAATCGGCAAGCTCAACTGACCGGGCGCCAGCACTGGATAAATGGGATTAGTGTTGGGTGCTGGGTTTACATACGGATATCCTCCCGGAAAAATACTATTGACCTGCACATTTGCAATTTGGTTTGCAATAGGACCTGTTCCGTAGATCCACTGAATCCAGCGCGGATCGTTGTTCTCACGCGTGGCGCGTGGAAAACAATTCCACTGGCTATTATCGGTAAATGTTAGATTGGTGGCAAATCCCTGACAGACCCGAAACTCCTGTGGGTTTATTGAAATCACATCTCTCGTCCAAACGATTACTTGGGTGTTAATCTCTACTACGCTGCCCCTGGGATTACATGCATTCGAGGCATCAATCGTTAAATTATATCCACAGTCTACAGATGCGTTTGGATACACATGCGAAATGCCAACCCCAATTGCATTGACTTGTGTAACCGACTGCTCCGGTGTGCCATCGCCCCAATTGATGAAGTAAACTGTTCCGGGTACAGATGAAAGGTAAAGAGTTTCCAGATTGACCGTGAAGGGTGCACAGCCTCTGCTGCTCGTTAGAAACTTAAAACCTGGTTCGAGCACACCACCACACTGTGCTGACACTTGGTGTGAAAAAATGAGAAACCAAATTGCGAATAGAAACGATCCAAATTTTTTATAGTACATACTTAAGCCTGTAAGGACTTAAGCCAACTTAAAGACGTGCGTTGATTTCAAAAATAACGGAAAGGAAACCTTGAAAAGATTGAGCCAAACAGGTTTCCTCGACCAAACATTTTTGTTGACCGATAAGATACCTTTTAGAACGTTGATTGAACTAATTCCAGAATCCGGATTTGCTGTTGAACGAAGGGCAAGGGATCAATCTATTTCGCTTCTTTACTCCCCTACGAAGCGGCTTCGATTCAAATTCATACACCACAGAAATTTCATGAGCGCCTCCGGAAGCACTGGCTAAGCCAGAAGTACTAAAATCATAGCTATATCCAATACTCATATTCTTCAGATAAATACCCAATGCAAAAATCAGTGCATCTTGTTGGATCGAGTTGACGACAGTATTCTCCCACGGTTTACCTCGATACCAAACGCCCAGCGATACTGGATCAATATGATAATTTAATCCAACATCAAATTGAGAGATCACCCCTTGTACACGATAGACAAAAGAGGGAGTCAAATAGTCAGAACTAGCACCCTTGCGAACTCCATTGCGAAGTGTAATTCTAACACCACCATGAACCACCGACTTCATTGGCAGGCGCGTTTCAGTACTCAATATTGAAAGATTGGGCGTGTTAATATGGCTAAATGATGCTCCCAAGAACCAAGCTTTTTTGTATAAAACGAAGCCAGCACCAAAATCAAAATATTGTGTATTACCAAGGCGTTGAAAAGCCGGATCTAGCGTTGTGCCATTGAATTCTAAACCATCCCCAAATTGAAGTCGGCTCCTGTCAAGGCCATTAATACCGTACCCAAAATACAAGCCCGGGGAAAAGACAGCTTTCTCGGTGAGCCGGATTTTATAACTATAGTTTAAGCCAACGTTAGTGGTGCGCCAACCCGCAGAACCCATGCGATCGGTAGTAGCAAGAATACCAATCCCGCTGCGAATCTCATCTACCCAAATATCATAGCTAGCCGCAAAGGTTGAAAACGACTGAGGCAAATTGGGCCACTGGTTACGGTGAACAAACGTGGCTCTCTGCTGATTCGTAATCCCAGTGAAGCCGGGATTCAGATAAAGGGGAGATTGATAGTACTGAGAAAATTGAGGATCCTGAGCAACCACAGCGCTCAACGCTACCGAAAAGATGACCAATAGTAGAGATTTCCTCATGCTTCAAAAATCAAAGATATGAATTGATCAATAACCATCTTGCTTTATCTTATCATGGTTATATCGCCTACCCGTGTCGATCGCTGTGAATCCGAGAAACGAACCGTCAATTTATAAACATACACACCTGCCGGCATTAGTTTTCCGTCTCTGTTGTAGCCGTCCCAACCTACTACAGAACTGGTGCTCTCGAAAATAAGATTACCCCACCTGTCATATATCTGTAAGTTGTAAGCATCGGAGTCATTGGCAATACCTTTAACGATGGGCAAAAAGACATCGTTAAAAGTGCCATTGGCACCCGCACCATTAGAACTTGGGCCACTAGGGTTGGGCGTGAATACGTTCGGAATCTTTGCCTGACCTCCCTGCTTCGCAATAATCATTCGCTTCAGCGTATCCGCGCAAACCACGCCATTGCCATGATCAAATTTCGCAATCAATGATACTTCATATTTTCCTTCGATGGCATATGTATACTTCGGCTCAAACAGATCTGATGTTCCGCCATCTCCAAAATCCCAGAGGTATTGATTTGCCCCATTCGAGAAGTTAAACGTAGACATTTCGGTATCTGGCACGTAAACAATATCTGGCCTTAAGTCGAAAGTAGCGAGAGGTAAATCATAGATCACCACATCTTTCAAAGGCGCATTGGCAACCTGTCCTGTAGACGGAATGGATGTCCTATAACTTACTGAATACTCTCCTGGCGAAGTTACTATAAACTCAACGGGATCTGCCACATTTGAAGTAAATGAAGCACCGGTCTTTTTATTGAGCACCCTCCACTCATGAACAAATCCAGTACCAACCACATTTTTCAATTTAATCGACCCTGGGAAACAAAGCTCGGTTGGATCGATATCGAAACTCGCTGTAATGGGTGGTAGAATAATGGTAATATTCTTGCTGAAATCTGACTTACAATTGATACCTGCAATTTCAGCCGGAATATTCGTCACACTTAGTATAACAGTCTTTGTACCTGGAGAAGTATAGACCACAGGAATTGATCCTACCGTGGTTTGCGTCAATGTATTTGGCGTGGCATCCCCTAGTAACCCAAATGTCCAATCATATCTAAACTGAGCAATATCGAACGGTACAGATGTGTTCGTGTAAGAAACAGTAGCGGACCCACTATTAAACAGTGGCACTGCACCCTCACTGAAATTTGAAGTAACACCCTTATATACATTTATGTCAACAACAACATCTGGAGCTGTGCAATTTGCGCTTCTCGCTTGATACACAATTTGTATTGGCTGCGGGTTTAATGCGCCTGTGTTTGTCAATGTATACGCAACTGATGAAGTGGTCCGAACATCATTCATAGCGAGAGAACCTGTGTTGCGCCAGAACCAGGTATGTGACGTAGCTCCCAAACTCTGATTAGTGACTCTGATCGTTTCACCACTACAGAGTTCCGTCTTGTCCGGGAATACATTGGGCACTATAGCTGAAAAGACAGTAACCTTTTTTGAAGTAAACTTAAAGCATCCCGGGAACGGAGCCGGTAGTTCAACGCGCATCGTGACGTTATAGTCTTGGTCTCGGCTCGGACTTAGATTACTAAATGTATGTCTTACGATTTGGTTAGGCACATCAACTATGGCTAAATAGGTACTATCGGCAGATCCATCTTGCCACTGCCAGGTATACTGTGTTCCTGCCTTTTGGTTATACTGGAACCTAAATTGTGCGGGACCACAAGCAGCAGTTGGAGCAACAATACTAAAATTAGGATCAGGATCCCCAACCGTTATCGTTATCGTTTGTCCCACTAAGGTTACAGGGCAATTGAACGCATCCTTCATCGACTTAATCTCATAAGCTATTGTCGTTGCAGGGTTAACTTGAATCACTTTGAAATTTCCAGCTCCTGTAACCGGAATATCGGTGCTAGTAACTCCATCATTTTGATTATACACAAAACTAAAGGGAGCTTGACCGTTCAACTGAATAATCAGAAACTCCGAAGCTCCTTTACAAATAGAACTTGGCAAATTTTGAAAACTAGCACTCAATTCTGGCGCAACCGTAACAATCACAATTTTCTGATCTCCTTCGCAGTCATTGGGATTAACACCCGGCCCAAACGCCTTAATGGTGTAAGTCAAACTCGCCTGCACACCTGTCGTATTGGTAAGTACTTGATTAATCCCAGCTGCACCAGGAACAATTTGTTGGATTACTCCCGGCAATCCACTTGGGTTATCGACCGTCCATGTGAAGTTGGCCCCCGTTACGTTGCTCGCCAATGGAATAGTGAGATTATTGCCATGACAAACTGTAATTGTATTCGGCACCGGCAATATTTTTGGTTTAGGATTGACTACAACAGGTATCGCAATGGGCGTTCCTGTACAACCACTCGCTTTTGGAGTTACTGTATAGGTAACTGTAACTGGGCCGTCACTATTGGCAACAGTTGGTGTGGTTGAATTATAAAATAAGGTTTGGAAAATTAAGTTACCCGCTCCACCTGTAGCGCCTGTAATTTTTCCTGACGGATCAGAGGCGGTATATGTTGCAATAGCGCCCGTTACATCTGGTGTCAATGTGACATTAACAAAATCGCTGCTACAAATTGGTAGCTGTGGAGATGCAACAATGGTAGGGCTTGGATTAACAGTTAGAACTGCTGTGATATCTTCGCTAATACAACCTAAGCCTCCAACTACTTGCGCACGGAAGGTATAGGCCACCGTTTGAACGTTGACAGTTGGATTGTCCCACACGTCACCGATTTGCTCACCACTCAAATAGATAATCTTTGGTGCTGATAGAAGCGTCATTCCGCCACTCGGGACGGCACCAATCTTTGTAAACTGAATCGTGCCAGCGCTTGGCACTGTAGTAGAAGAAAGCGTCATAGTAGTCGCCACTCCTTCACATACTACTTCGGTAGCTGGGGTAATTGATAATCTTGGCTTTGGATCAACTGTGATAGTAACTACTGTTGGCACGGTTGCGGAACAACCCACACCACCCTTGGCCCCAACGGCTTTTGGAGTGATGGTGTATGTCACGGTAGCCGCAGCATTTGTATTGTTTACCAGTTTATCAGTGATTACATATAAGCGAGGTAAATTGGCTTGTGCGGGGAAGAATCCAAAAACTGCCCCTGGAGGCGTTGATACCGCGGTATAATCAAATGTCACGCCCCCTGAAGATGGAGATGTATTTGAATCCAAAACAATGTTCGTTTGGCTTGGGGTATTTGGCGTGTCGCTACAGAGTGATGCATTGGGCGGTGTAATCATGGTAATGCTGGGCTCTACGCTTAGCACAACATCCACTTGCGGGCCTTTACAACCTGCCGCAGAAACTGGTTCAATTTTGTACGTAACTGTTCTTACGGTGTTCGTTAGATTTTCGAAACGATCGTTCACAAGTTCGTTTGCTCCGACAGCGGTTCTTGCGCCAGTGTTTCCTGCTGTTTGTGTTAGCGAAGGATCAATGGCCACACTAATGATATTGTAGTTAGCGGCAGCAATGCTAGAACCCAGACTAATCAGTGTAATACCGCTGACGTCAGTAGAACACACTGTCTTACCTAACCCTGGAGACAAAGCGGGTGACGGATTGATTGTCAAGGTCACGGTACCTACGGCTCCTAAACATCCTGCGGCCGAAACAGGCACAACGTTATAGATAGCTTGAAGTGGCCCTGCAGAGGTGTTGATATACAAGTCATTGAAAATGGCATTGGCCAATTTTCCAGTACCAATACCCGTGTTGCCTGAACCAGCAGTTAATCCTGTGAATGTAATAGAATTGATATTATAGGTAACGGCAGCAACAGAACCCGGTGCAACACCTAGCGTAACATTTGAGATTAAACCACTGCAAACTGGTGTAGGATTAAGAGCCGGGTCTAGCACCGGTTTGGGATTTATTGAAAGATTAATCAATTGCACCTGGCCAGCGCAGCCTGAATTACTAATTCCACGAATTCCGTAAACGACTATCGCAGTAGCATTGGTCGTGTTCGTAAATTTGTCGTTGCGAATTAGGTTAATGCTTCCGGTGGATCCAACCAAAGTATTACCCACGCCTGCCGTAATTGAACCGGGCACCACCAAACTCATTATTTCGTATGAAGCAGCAGTGGCCGATGTACCATTTGTACCCAATACAATATTTGAAATATCATCGCTGCAAACTGTATTGTCAAGAGTTGGACTTACTACTGGCTCAGGATTGACGGTCACCGTTATCGTGAAAGGAGCACCCAAGCAAGGAACGGCTGATTTCGGAACTACACTGTAAACTGCCTTGAGC
>JABFSY010000206.1 GCA_013140395.1 Cyclobacteriaceae bacterium | reverse complement strand
GAGTTAGCGGTTAAGGCAGAAAAAGATCCGCTCGATTTTCGCAGACAACACTTGGGTGAACGATATCAGTTGCTGATTGATAAGCTGGAAGCAGTCTCCAATTGGAAAGCACGCAAGAAGAACGAAGGATATGGTGTGGCGATTACGGAATGTTTTTCCAGCATTGTGGGGGAGGTAGTAAAGGTTTCGAGGGATGCCACTGGAAAAATTAAAATTGATAAAGTGTGGGCGGTGATGGATTGCGGCTGGTATGTGAACCCAGATATTATCAAGGCACAAATTGAGGGAAGTATTATTATGGCATTGGGCGCTGCTACCAAGCACGAAACGACCTTCAAGGATGGAAAAGCAGTTGAACGAAATTTTGATAGTTACAAGATGCCGCGCATACAGGATACGCCTGAAATTGAAGTACACATCATGGATAACACAGAAAAGGCAGGTGGAGTGGGAGAGCCGGCCCTGCCGCCTTTTACGCCTGCGCTGACAAATGCTATTTTTGATTTGGTCGGTAAAAGAATTAGAAAATTGCCTTTTAGTTTGGATGCGATCGCCTAGTTTTGATTTTGTAAAAAGTATTTCATTGAATATGAAGAAAGGTATTGTGTTTTTTGTTTTGTGTCTTTTAACCATCACGTTTTCTTCGTTTCAAAAGAAAACACCTTTTGATTTGAAGGCCAGTATCTCCCGGGGTCAGGAAATTTACAGTGCTAATTGCATCGCCTGTCATATGGAAAAAGGGGAGGGGCTTGAAGGGGTATTCCCACCTCTGGCAAAATCAGATTATTTGATGGCTGATAAAAAGCGATCGATTGTCCAAGTAGTGAAGGGCGTAAGCGGCCCAATGAAGGTAAACGGTGTCGATTATAATGGCGAGATGACAGCATTTGAATTGACCGACACACAAGTGAGCGATGTTTTGAACTACGTGCGAAACTCATTTGGAAACAAAGGTGGAGCAGTGTTATCGACTGAAGTATTGGCTGCCAGGAAGTAAAACTAAGTTTTGTGAATCGGTAGAGAGTTAATACGAGCCGCGCATTTATATAATTCGTTGTTTGCTACTTTTTCTATACGAAGCCTCACGCGATAGTTATTACAATTGGTTTGCTTTAGTCCAGCGAAACCGAGTTGTCCGCGTAACACATTTTAAATTTTTCTCGCCCTCGATTTTTCTAAATTTCCTTTGTCAAACCGCAAAAAAAATTCGCGCTTCGCGCGATTTCTATTTAGGCACTGGGTCGGGGTAATGTTTCTGTGCTGTCTAACAAAGTCGCTGTTTAAAGTCGCCCGAGTTTTCTGCGTGAAACAAACGTTGTCGTCTTGGGCGTCACGTCTGCGGGACTTTTCCGCGCCTGGCATGCAACGTTTGTGTTTGCGCAGTGGTGGCTTTTCGAAGCAGCCACTGTCCGCGTGGCAAACGTTGAATGAAGTTAATACTTATAGATTACACGTCACCGCGCTATTGCAGAAGCATTTTGTTGGCGGTTCGTGCCGATTAGTAAGCCTGAATTAAAACGTCAGTCGGAATATTCAGCTTGTCGTGTAGCTGTCTGATCATTTCTAGCGATAGTTTTCTCTTTCCGCTTAATATTTCACTTGCTCTACTCTTAAGTCCAACGACTTTCGCTAAATCTGTCTGAGTATAACCAAGTTGTTCCATTCTGAATTTTATTGCTTCAATTGGGTCCGGTAGGTCGATTGGGAAATGCTCGTTTTCATATTGGTCAATGAGTATGCCCAATATCTCTAGTTCGTCTCCTTCCTTAGTCCCTTTTTTGGAGTCAAAAATTAATTCAAGTCTGTCCAACGCTTGTTGGTAGTCCTTTTTAGTCTTTATCGGTTTCAAGTTCATAGTCGTCAAATTTTATTTGCGTCAATCCTGTCGTATTCTTTATGTGTCCCAACAAATCGTACCCACATCATTTGATATTGAAAATTAATCTTAACGACTAGTCGATAGTTGTTACCCTTTATGTTAAAAACAACTCTATTGTCGCCAAGAATACTTGCTGTCGGATACTCCTTTTTGATTTCATTGGTATTTTTCCATTCACTTTTTTCAGCTTCTCGATACCAAGATTTAAGTTGTTGTTCGCAGTCCGAATGTTTAGTCCAAAACTCTCGGAGTACCTTTTTGGCAATTACTCTCAAGTATTAATCTTTTGTCAAAGGTAAGCTAAAGTTCCCGTATTGGGAAATGTTATTTGAATATTTTTCCTTGATTCTTGGGGCGTCCCCAGGCATGATCGCCAACGTTTGCGTTTGAGCAGTGGTGCGATTTCGAAGCCGCGTCCTGTCCCCGACACCAAACGTGGAACGAAGATAACACTTTGAGTAACACGTCACCGCACCATTGAGCAAACATTTTGTTAGCAACATGTGCCCTTCTTCTCTCAACTTGTAAGTCAGTCGTTAGTGTGTCGTCAAGGTGTCACGTAGTAGAATTGATTGACACGGTACATGGTTGTCCGTTTGTTATTCATTTGTTCTTTGTCACCGAAACTTGGTTGTGAAACTGTACGAGCGCGGGGGCAACCTTGGAGGATCTTTTAGTTTACTCTTACTAATCTGTCCAGTATTGGTGCGGGGGTGCGGCACTCTTGGCAAAGGCTTGGGATTTTTCGGTTGGAGGTGTGGCCTTTGGCAAGTGTGCTGCCTGGGTCGGCCTCACTGGCGGGTTAGATATGCCCAAATCTGCTCAAATTCGAGGAGTGGTCGCGAGAATTGAAGTCGCGGATGCGAGAATACTAAATGCGGATGCTACATTTCTCCGCGCGGAAGCAAGAATTCTTCTGTTATTTCTTGTCAAAGGCTAATTCAACCCTAATTTTTTGAAGCTACATTTATTGTTTAGCATCTTTTTAGGTAAATCAAAACCCAGTTCTCTAGCCGATTCTTTATAGGCTGTTCGTAAGTCGTAGCTTTCAAATTTATAATGTGGATGCAAAGCTTTCACTATTTCTTCGCTGTTAATTAAAAGTTGACGGATGTCCAACATGGCAATGATGTGAAGCGTTGTCAATATTTTTACATTCGAATCAATGGCTTTGATTGCTCTATGAAATTTCAGGTCATCAGAAAGAATATAATGAGCATTTACTTCTTTTTGTTGAGCGAATACTTCTGCCTCTCCCTTATGGATATCCTTTTCTCCTTGAACAATGGTAAGTACGATTTTGTCGTAACGAGTGCAGAACGAATAGAAACCTTCATTTGGCCTTAATCTATCCAATATCCAAACGCGATCAGGTTCCCTGCCTTGTTGAACTTCGTATTCTCTTTTGATCTCCTGTGGTATGTGAATTTGTTGAAAGAGGGAACGCAGAGAATCAAAAATTTTGAGATGTTTTAGTTTAGTAAGATAGACTAACGTGTCGTTGTCTATAACGGCTGTTCTCAGCATTAGCCTCGTACTTTTTTAGAGACCTTTCTTGTCTTCCTGGCAATGGGAGTCTTTCTTTTTGCCGGCCTTTTTGGTTTAGCTGGTTCATCGAAAACACTGGATAGAGCAAACAATGCCACGCCAGTGAGAAGAATTGGACCTAAAACAGAAAGAAATCCGCCTTGATTATTTCCCCGCGATTGAATGGTTTTGACTTTTGATATAATCTTTTCCAGAATTGTTTCAACTGGCGAGCTTCTGCTTATATAGACTTCTGTGAAGTTGTCTGCGCCTTTAAGATTCTTACCAACGCTTATATCGTAGATGACAAGAATTTTAGATTTGTCATGAAGCTTAGAGGCTGCTATCCTAATTTCTTCGAGTACTGTTGCGCTTAACGCTGTTGTAGAAAAAAGTATGAAAAAGTCTGAAGATAAAATCCTGCTTTTTGTTTCGTTGGATACTGATTTGGTAAAACCTACCCGATCGGGCAGCAACATATTGAAACCATGAACTGCACCAATCGTATGCAGCCTAACCGCCAATGTCTGCTCGATGTCGGAATTGGGGTTGTATGAGATAAAAACGGTAGGAAGTGCCATGTATGCTAAAATTGAAATGGTTTGCTCTAAAAACTTGAACGCAATTTAAGCATAAAAACTTGCTTAAAATACCCTCGGAAGTTCATACAACAATTCGGGTATCTAGTTTCCATTCCTTAATTCCCATAAGGTTTAGAATGAGTATTCCTGTAATTCTGTAAATCAGGCGAGTAGCTTTTTCTAATTCATCCTGCTGAATACTATTTATACTACCATGCACCAGTTTGTTCCTAATTTCTGTAAGTCTATTGATGGTTATTGGTAGATCATCTGGAACAATATTATTATTAACCAATAACTCACTGATCGGACTTTTAATCGGTTTGTATTTCAACTTTCCTATTATGCCCTTCCATTTGTCTTTAAAGGCTTCATGTTCTGCTTGATTAATAGTTTTTAATAGAGTTGCTAAAGCTTCCTGATATTTTTCAGTCTCGTCTTGCTCATTCAGTATAGATTTAAATTTTTCAGGTTCATCTCTTTTCCCACCCTTTACAATTTCCAAAATATTGTAAAGAAGTAAGTATCTGGAGCTCTCATCTACCTGAAACGCCTGAACGTAGTTACGGATAGCTTTAAATAGTTTTTCCTGATTTTGTAGAAATCCAATTGACCAATCTGAATCTAAGTATTTCTCTAACGACCAATGGTTTTTCAGATGCCATAAGTTGTTTGCAGGGTAATCAATTTGAGATGGAAGTAATTTTCTTAGTGTTATTGTTTTTTCGGGAAGTTGAATTCTTCCAAATGAATAGTCGATGTTGTTTTGATAAAAGAATGAAACTGACGAGCAGAGCATATTGACGCTCGCAAGTATGCTTTCTTCCGTTTTAACTTCCTTAAAGGAAAGCAAAGGCTCTTTAGTTATTTTGATTTCGGTTTTTTTGGAATCATCAGATTGATAAAAATGTAACTCAGGGCGATATTCTTCATTGTTTATCTTAAAATACTTTTCTGATCTTCTTTGGGATTCGAATTTATTATCGGAAATCCATAAGGGAGAGTAAAAAAAACTGGCGATTTTAAAGCCAGCCTGATTCAAATAAAATTTTGCTGTATTAACCTCCCATTCATTGGCCTTCCACTCTATACGGACCCAGTCTACACTTACAACTATATATTCGAATTGACCTTCAATGTTAGCAGAACTTGTTGAATAACCTTTGAACCGCGCTTGGTCGAATGAAAGACTTTGCATACCGTGGTTCTGCGTCACGTTGCTCGTTTTTATATATTGACCAAATTTTCGAAAATTAATATTGTTGAGCCATGCATCGAATTTTCTAGGAAAGTAAGTTTCTGGGTCAAAATATATTCTTATATCAATCTTTTCTGGTGAATCATAAAGGTGGGCATGATGGAAACTAGCTACAGGCAATGAATCCTTGATATGTTGTGAGGCCTCTATGTCGCCCTGTGTGAATTCAATATCGAAGCAATAAGGACTATCCATTTATCATTTCTGCTCAATAATTTCTACTTCGACTTAACCTTGTCAATTTAGTAATTCTTTTGGCTTAGTAAAGTTAGTTTTATTATGTTCAAATTTATTATGTAGGGGCCGGTGGGTTTGGCTCTTACCATTGCTTTGGTGTCGAGGTGGCACGTGCGGCAATGGTAAGTGCCAAAAGCGTGGGCGAGAATCTTTTTAGGTTGCCGTGCGGTGGGAATTATTAGACGAATCTTCGTTCATCAGCCGAGTCCAGTCAAGTTCTTTTTTGTTTCTTTTTTAAGTGCCCATTGTCTAAGGAAACGATTAGTTGTCCGCGTGAAGAAGCTTGATAGGTGGGATTGTCGAACGTTATCTATTTGTCGTGGAGAATTTGTCGGGTTACATGGAAGGGCATTGTTGCTAACGCTCTGTGTTGTTGCTGTTTTAAATTTACCTTAAAAAGATAATCCAACAAAATTTAAAATAGCAACAACATGATGTTGGCAAGCGTTTTTTCCGAGGAAAAGTCCACGAATAGAGCAGTCACGTTAAAACTTGCCGCACGCTGACTGAATTCGTGTCCGCGTTTTGGAGTCCTAAAAATTTATTACCAGCGATGAGTCCGCGAATAAAAGTCCAAAGGCTAAGAATTGTTCGCTCTAAAAATTCAGTCCACCGAATTAGAAGTCGTCTGTCAAAGAGTCCAGAGAAAAGTCCAAAAGTTAAGAATTGCAAACCACGAAGATCTGATGCGTTAAATTAAAAGTCGTCCGCCAGGAAAATGTTTGCCAACGTTGGTGCATGTGACGTATTGCGGCATAGGAGCTAAAGCCTAATGAGGAACGAATGGCTTTAGCGACCTGCTGCGTTTTGTCCCACGACACCGAACGAAATTAAGAAACTAAAACTACAATGC
>JABFSY010000476.1 GCA_013140395.1 Cyclobacteriaceae bacterium | reverse complement strand
TCATAGTAGAGGGCAACGAAAATTTTTTCATGCCTAGCCGACAGGTTTGCCCAGAGTAGCGCAAGGGAACTTCACCAAAAATATTTTTTCGTACTACAGATTTTATTCCGTCTGCACCAAGTATTTCCGTGTTGAAGAGTTCACTCACTCTGAGCCATTTTTGCAATTCTCATTGTATGCCTCGCGCTGCTTGGAAGAAATAAAATCTTCGAAAGGAAAGTGGCCTGAATACCTGCCTAGTTACTGCGCTAAAAGCCCCATCTTATGCTGAAAGACTCCTGCAATGTTCCTTGCTCTGCTTTTTACTTCATCGGCCTTAAAGCCTTCAAAATTCTCATCAACCGTCTCTGTAAATAACGTCAACCATTGATTGAAGTGCGTAGAATTTATAGCCAAGTGAATATGCTTTTGAAACGGATTGCCTTGATACGATTGGTCTCCTAACAACATTGAAGACCAAAAATTATACATAATGGGAAGATGATGGGCCCAATCTACATGGCTGAATACCGGAGCAAGCAAAACATCCTGATTAACCTTGTTGTAAAACTGATTGACCAGTAAATCAATATCTGCGCGCGACTCAATATCTTTCTTCATTCAGCTTAAACCTTTTCCTTGGTTATCATAAAAATATTTTCCCCATCCAGCCCGGTAACATCATGCTCACAGTCAATCGGTATCTGATAGGTATCCAACGCTGATAGTTTTATTTCTTCTGAATTGATCCGAACCAAGATGGATCCCCGAAGTACAATCAGCAAGGTTGGCAATTGCGTCTTATGTTTTGGCAGCACTTGATCTTTTATCAAACCGACTGCAAAAACATTCGCAGTTTCTGTATTGCGAATGGCCAGAACAAATGGTTTCTCCCCGCTAAATTTAATCTCTTTGGCAATATTCATAATCTTAAAAATAAGTGAACCTGAAACTCAAACCGGTGATCACAAAGCTAACCGCTAAGACCGTAGCAACGATAATATGAAAGGCAAGCGATGGTAATTTTTCAACTGTTAAATTTGGAACAATGAATAGTCGAGCATGAATGGCAAAACCAATTGTACTGAGCAATAAAACAATTTTAATCCAGAGATATGCATGGTGGGATGTGGCCAGTGAGAACCAGTCATCAAATGGGATGTAGATCGAAGCCATCCAGAAACCGGTAATAACTTGAAGCAAGAGAGCGGGTATCCCAACCAGCTCATATTGCTTCTCAAAATCCAAAATTACCCGAATATTCTTTTCCTTCAGTGCTTTTGGCAAAAAGCCAATCGATAAGATCAAATGACCGCCAGCCCAAATCGTGGCTCCTAATACATGGAGTAAAATAAGCCACTTCATTTAGAGCGAATAAACAATTTATTTTTTAGCCGGAGGCAACAATACAGCATCCACTACATACACAACTCCATTTGAAGCAGGAACCGTTCCTACAATATTTGCCCCATTAACAGTATACTTTCCGTCTTTCACGCCAATGGTTACATTGTCAAGATTTACCTGATTGATGGTTTGTCCGTCTTTCAGGTTCTCCAGTTTATAAACCCCTACGGCTACATGGTATTCCAAAATGTTGCGCAGTGCCTCCTTACTTTCAGGCTTCAACAAGCCTTCTACTGTACCAGCCGGTAATAAATTGAATGCATCGTTGGTGGGCGCGAACACCGTAAAAGGTCCTGCATTCGAAAGCACATCTACATACTCTGCAGTCTTTAATGCAGTTACCAACGTGGTGTGTGCAGCTGATCCCACCGCTACACGCACAACATCTTTTTGTGATACGTCATCTTGAACGGCTGATTGGCCTCCGCCTACAGGAGCCTCCGCCACCGAAGAAGTTTTTTCCGTTGTTCCACCACCTCCACAAGAAGCAGCTATCAGAGATATCGAAAGAGCAATGGCAAGAAATGATTTTTGAATTCTCATATTGTTAGTGTTTAAGTTTAATAGGTTTTATTTCAAGCAAGTTGAAGTTTCCTACATTTATGGGAAATGACAATGGTCATTTTTCGCTTAACAGTCGAAATATTTCGTTTTTCTAGGTATTTAAACATGATTCTAATCATAACCAGTCTTAAATATCTTTTCTCACGAACCTTCTCATGGCCAGTAGCAAAGGGGCCAGTGCCCAAACCAGCAAAAACAAAACGGAATAAATAACGCCTACACTACTGCCAAAGAAATTTTTATAGAAGGCTCCGGTATATCCCATTAATGCTGACAAATCCAATTTCAATAAGATGATAATACGAGCGAGATCAATGGGGTTGAGAGAAACCATTGCTAATGTTACTTTATCCAAAGGGTAATCGCTAAAACTGTAGATGACATATAAAATCAAGCCATCGTAAATCAAGGTGAAGTAAAACCAAAACAACAGGGCCACCCCAATTGCCTTTGCCTTATCGCGGGTAGAAACAGAAGCCGCGAAAGCCAGCGCGACAAAAACGAAGGTCAATAAAAGTCCCGCAATGATGAGGTAAAAAGAGCTCTCGCTAAAATTCAACAGTAGCATGGGAATGGCGACACCAACGATATAGGCCGTGGCCAGTGCCATCGAAATGGAAAAATACTCTGCAAAATAAATTGTCTTACGACTGACCGGTTGTGCCAGAAGTAACTCAATAAACTCATACGAATTATAAAAATGGATGGTCGTAAAAATGATGCTCACCAAGGGAACTACCAAAAGAATGATATTTAACAAGCTTAAGGTTGCTTTCCCGGGGTCGCTGTCGAGGCTGAACATACTGAAAGTAACAACTAACAAAAAAAGAGTGTATAGCATGACAAACCGATTTCGCAGAATATCGTACAAGATATATTTGGCAATCTTTATCATACCTTTTCTGCATCCTTTAAGTTTCGCTTCATAACGGAGGCAATCGCTTTTCCAAGTTTTACTTCGCCTGTCTCTTCTTTTAGTAAATCAATCGTGTCATTAAATAATATCCTACCTTCTTCCAGATAAACTACATTTGATGTCAATTCATCGAGGTCGCTCATGATGTGAGAAGTAATCAGAAACGTGCGATCCTTATTCTTTTCGGCCAGAATCTTCTCCTTTAAAATTTCTACGGCAATTGGGTCCAATCCAGCAGTAGGCTCATCCAGAATCATGATGCGGGGATTAAATAAAAACGCTAGTGACGCACTTACTTTTTGCCGTGTGCCGCCAGACAAGGTGTGCATACGCTTGTCCCTCATCTGAACCAACTTAAACTCCCTAATCAAATCTTCATCCATATGAGATTGGTCTTGCCGTAGGTCGCGAATCATATCAAAGATTTGTCCAATTTTCATCTGATCAGGATATCGGCCAATCTGCGGCATATAGCCAATAAGATTGCGATAGCTCCAATCATTGGCGATGGGCTTTCCGTTTACCGTTATGATTCCCGTATCAGGGATCACCATACCTAAAATACATTTGATCAAAGTAGTTTTACCGGAGCCATTGGGCCCGATCATGGCATATGAACTGCCATGATTAAAATCGACCTGTATCGATTTCAATACTTCCAACTTCCCAAACTTCTTTCCCAGGTTAGAAACTGTAATCATAATTGCGCATAGCTGGATGAAGGTCTACCAAATTTTCTGGTGTGATAGAAGGAACTACTTTTTCAGTTCGGTCAAGCATGTAAACCAAAAAGCTACGCCACAACATGACTGCTGCAGGCATTTTCTCAACTACCATCGAATACAGACTCACCGGATGATAGGGAACATCTCCCACCTTATCATTATCTAAATCGTAGCCTTCGTATTTATCCCAATAATTTGAATCCACCGTATTCAAAACCAAAGATCCATTGGTAGCCATGTCAAACGTGTTGGATAAGAAACTATTTTTCGAATAAATGTTCTCATCGCAATTGGCTTGCATTTTTACTGCCCAGCCATTCCCACTAAAAATATTTTGTGTGAAATGACAACGGCTTGAGCCTTCCATGTAGACAGCAACTGTATTCCTGCCAAAGTGGTTAAGCTGAATATCAGCATCTCCAATGTCTTTAAGTAGCAAACCATAAGAGGAAGATCCCCAATTGTCTTCAAACCGATTGCTGATCATCTTCACATGCTTTGTGTACATGACTGCCACGCCCGCTCCATTGTTTTGAAAAATATTGGATCGATACTCATCGTTGTGCGAAAACATAAAATGTAATCCATAACGCATATTATGGTGACTAAAATTATTCTCTACCAATGAGTTGGTAACAAACTCAAAATAAATACCATCACGGTGGCCGCTGACTTTATTTCTTCGAATGGTAAGGGAATCACACTTCCAGGCATGAATGCCATTTCCTATTTGGTGCTCGGCTTCTGTGTCTGAATGAAGTAAATTCCCTTCTACTAGACTACCCCAGCAATTTGACAGATGTATTCCGAAGAACGTATTTTGAAATTGATTATTGATCACTTTTAGTCGCTTTGATTCAATTGCGTTGATAGCCGAAATATCATTGATACTACCTACTCCGGTATTAATCATCCGCAAGCCAATTATGGAAACATCGTTGGCAGCAATCGTAAAAATTTCATATTTATTTTCTCCATCCAAAACTGGGTAATCGATTCCGATAACAACAATTGACTTCTGGATCAACAAGTTGCCTTCTTTGTAAATGCCCTTCATGATGCGAATGGTGTCGCCATCGGCTGAATGAGCAATTGTTGATTTAATCGAATTTAATTTTCCATTCTGATCGACAACCCACGTCTTGCCAAAAGCAGATAAGCTACAGCCCAGTAACAGATATAAGACAAGCACACGCATTACTTGTATTGCGTGGTTACTTCTCCCCAGCCCAAATAAATGGCTTTCCAATCTTTCTTAAAGATATCCATACTTGCTTTCGATTCAAAGGCGGCCACTTGGCCATTCATAGGACTGCGGATGACTGCCGATTTTAAATAAAATGAATTGGTTGCATCTATGAGTTTACCGGGATTGGCGTAGTCAACCACTAGCTTGTGCTTAAAGCCC
Organism: Cyclobacteriaceae bacterium; assembly: GCA_013140395.1. Lineage (GTDB taxonomy): Bacteria > Bacteroidota > Bacteroidia > Cytophagales > Cyclobacteriaceae > ELB16-189. The sequence goes on along the minus strand of JABFSY010000476.1, from coordinate 1,358 downwards.
TCTATCGGCTCATAGCCGGAATTATAAAAATTCAAAAAGCAATTCATGTCATCGAACTTGTACACTTTTCCTTTTTTGGTGACTAACTCTGCGCCAAATTTTTTGTCCATCAAAGTCATCTTGCAAAAGTGACAGACATCTGTGCCATAAATCAATGGCTCCGGGTCTGTTGAACAAGCGCTAGTAGATAAAATCAATAGAGATGCGCTAAAGACTGAAATCAATATCTTCATACAAATTATTGCTTTTTTCTCCATTCATAAAAAACCAGACCTCCAAGCAATACACCTACTCCAATAAAAATCCAACCGCCAATATCGGGGCCGGAGAAGGCAGTGAAGTTCAACAATACTTTTGTACCAATCAACGGTGGCTGATAAGACATCCCTTCGATTTTGATGGGTGCCTCTGGATTTAAGTTATGTCCGTAATCGTATCCCCACAAATAAAAATCTACCAATGCACCAACACCCGCCAATAAAATAACCGATAGATAAGCGAGGAGCATAAATCGTTTATTGGTGATGGCTGCCAATAACCCAATTCCAATTATTGCACCAACTAAATAAATCATGTACCCAAATTCAGGGAACATACTTACCTCAATGGTTTTCATACCAATATAATGATTTAAGGCGCTGATGGTTCTTACATCGCCTGTCAGTGTGTTGATCCAGATTTTCATTTCCAATCCCTCGGGGTACTGCGGTGCCCACATCAGGATCTGCCACAGTGGTACAAAATAAGCTGAGATGAGTGCAAGGGCTGAAAGACCGACTGCAATTCGTGTAATAGGTTTTAAAGATTTCATTTGTGTTTTGTTACTACTGCGCCATTGTCAAATTTTCAACTCTCTTGCACCATAAAAAATCAACTGTTACACTCATGGCTTCGTGGTACAAGGTAAAAAGGCGCCCCAAAGCCGAGGCGCCCTACTCAAACCTGTAAACTATGAAACTTACTTACTTTGAGCCGGTCTCCTCCACTACACCGGTAGAGAATTTGAGTGGCACATTACTGCCTGCGGGCGATACGCGAGCATATCCTTGCATCTCTTGGTGCAGTGCTGAACAAAAATCAGTACAATAAAAAGGTACCACACCGACCTCATCGGGTGTCCATTTCAATGTCTGCGTTTCGCCTGGCATGATGAGTATCTCTGCATTTGCTGCACCTTTCACAGCAAAGCCATGTGGCACATCCCAGTCTTGTTCCAAATTAGTAACATGGAAGTACACCACATCACCCATCTTGATGCCTTCAATGTTTTCTGGTGTTAAGTGCGAGCGAATGGCGGTCATGTATACATGCACTTCGTTTCCTTTCCGAACGACTTTCGATTCTTTCTCACCTCTGGC
>JABFSY010000418.1 GCA_013140395.1 Cyclobacteriaceae bacterium | reverse complement strand
TTTGGCTTGATGCCCCGAAAGCAATACATCTGGCACCTTCCAGCCGTTGTACTCTGCCGGGCGAGTGTAAACAGGCGGGGCAATAAGGCCATCTTGAAATGAGTCGCTTAGCGCGGATGTTTCATCGTTGAGCACCCCCGGAAGTAAGCGAATGACCGAGTCTGCCACCACTGCTGCGGCCAATTCTCCCCCTGAAAGTACATAGTCTCCTATACTGATCTCCCGGGTAACGAGGTGCTCCCTGACCCGTTCATCGATTCCTTTGTAGTGACCGCACAACAAAATCAGGTTCTTTTTGAGGCTCAATTGGTTGACGATAGACTGATTCAGTAGCTCGCCATCCGGGCTCATATAAATGATCTCATCATAGACTCTTTCGGCTTTCAATGCAGTAATACATCTTTCGATAGGCTCAATCATCATCACCATTCCAGCTCCGCCACCAAAAGCATAGTCGTCTGTGGTCCGGTGCTTATTGGTTGAGTATTCTCTCAGATCATGGACTTTTACGGTAACTAATCCTTTTTCCTGGGCTCTTTTTAAAATAGAATCCGAGAAAGGGCTGTCTAATAGACGAGGCAGACAGGTTATGATATCAAGACGCATATCTTTAAATATCTAAAAAGCCATCGGGCAAAACAACTTTAATGATTTTCTTGGTTTTATTGGTGCTTTTGATAAATGGACTATTCAAAGGAATGAGCACTTCCTTATTCTTCACAGCTACCGATAATAGCCGGTTCGGACCGGAGTTTGAGACTTCTGTAACGCTGCCTAGTTCCCCCAACGTTTCGTCCTCTACCAAAAATCCAACTACATCGTCATCATAGAATTCACCGCGCTTTAGCTTCGGTCTTGCTACCTTCAATAAGAAAAGGCTACAGCCTTTTATCCCGTTGGCTTGTTCTAAGGAGTTTATTTCCTCGAATTTTACAAACGCTTTATCGCCACGGTCAGAAATATCTCTAATAAAGTAAGGAACCAGCGTATTTTTTTGTTCTATAAAAACAGATTCAATAGGATCTAGATCTACGGGCTCAGTTACAATAATAGTTACTTCACCTTTTAGCCCGTGTGCCTTGGCAACATAACCAATTTTGTAACAGTCCCGTTTTTCCATCATTTGTTAAAATAAAAATGCCATCCCTGGAAGGCGATGGCATTTTTTTGTATTGAAATTAAAATATTATGCTTGAGCTTCTGCTGCAGGAGTTTCGCCTTCGGCCACTTCGGCTACTGGCGCAGCAACTACTACCTCAGCCTTCTTGCGAATAGCCTCAGCGCGTGCTTCTCTCACCTTAGATTCTGCTGCTTTTCTAGCCTTCGCCTGATCTTCCTTAGATTTTGATAATCCGGAAATCTTTGATTGAATGCTAGCTTCTTTTGCCTTTAGCCAGTCTGCCAATTTCGCATCAGCAGCTTCTTGCGTTAGGGCGCCCTTATCTACACCAATCTGCAAATGTCTCTTGTACATGATGCCTTTATAGGAAAGCATGGCTCTCACCGTATCAGAAGGCTCTGCGCCCACCATTAACCAATGGAAAGCTCGATCTTCTTTAATTAGAATCGAAGCAGGGTTCGTAGCAGGGTTATAGGTACCAATTTTTTCGATGAATTTTCCGTCTCTTGGTGCTCTCGCATCAGAAACAACAATATCAAACATCGACAACTTCTTGCGGCCTCTGCGGGCTAATCTCAATTTTACCATTTTCTCTTACGTTTTTAATGTTGGAACACGTCCGTTTTTAAAAGGATCGCAAAGGTAATCGGATTTTGAATATATGCCAACGCTGTATGCCAGAAAGTCGAAAAATCATCCATTCATTCAAAAGGTAAGAGTTATGGCATTGAAAATCAGGCAATAGACACCATTAAATCACAATTTATACTTAATATTCGTTTAAGCGATTATTGGGTTTTTAATTGTTGTTGTCAGATTATACATTTGGTAGCTTTTTAAATTACTCATGGACAAGTACAGCTACCTATCGAATGCTGATACGAGCTATATCGATCAGCTCTATCAAAATTATAACCAAGACCCCACCTCCGTTGACCCTACCTGGCAAAAATTCTTTGAGGGATATGATTTTTCTTCACAACGCTACGGTGAAAATGGACAGGCATCTGCCGCAGAAGCGCCTAATATTAAAGAGACCTATGTTCGAACACTCATTTTTGCATATCGCTCTTTTGGACATTTAAAGTCTGATACAAATCCTGTACGCGCAAGACGGGATCACGGAGTTCAATTAGATCATACCAAATTCGGCTTATCTGACGCTGATTTGGATACTGAATTCGAGGTCGCCTCCGAAATTGGGATGCCGAAATCGTCTTTACGTAAAATCATAGAGCGATTGAAGGTTTTGTATCTGGGTACGATTGGCTTTGAATATAACTTCATTCGCAACGATGAAGTGAGAAGTTGGTTTTTTGATAAAATAGAGAAAGAGTATTTTAGCTATAATCCGAATCAGGAAGAAAAAAAGCGAATCCTCGGTAAGTTGAACGAGGCTGTTGTTTTCGAAAATTTCTTGCACACTAAATTCTTAGGTCAAAAGCGATTTTCATTAGAAGGAGGTGAGAACACAATCCCCTCGTTGCAGACCATCATAAATAAAGCAGCCGAGTTGGGCGTGAAGGAAGTGGTTATTGGGATGGCTCACAGAGGCCGACTGAACGTGCTCACTAATATTCTGGGAAAAATCTATGAGCAGATCTTTACCGAATTTGAGGGCAACATCAACCCTGACCTTACAATGGGAGATGGCGATGTAAAGTACCATCTCGGCTATAGCAGTATTATTGATACCCCGTCTGGGAATCAGATTTATTTAAAATTGACTCCCAACCCCTCACATCTGGAAGCGGTTAACCCATTAGTAGTCGGCTACACCCGTGGACAAATCGATGACGAGTACCAGGGTGACTTGAGTAAGGGCATGGCGATTCTGATTCATGGGGATGCGGCAGTCGCAGGCCAGGGCATCGTGTATGAAGTGATTCAAATGTCAGGATTACCTGGCTACACAACCGGTGGAACAATCCATTTCGTGATTAATAACCAAGTGGGCTTTACTACGGATTATGATGATGCCCGGACCAGTATCTATTGTACAGATATCTCCAAAATTGTGGACGCTCCTATTCTACACGTTAACGGAGACGATGCAGAGGCAGTGACCTTCTGTTCTAATCTAGCCGTTGAATACCGCCAAAAATTTGGCAAGGATATTTTTATAGATATGCTTTGCTATCGCAGGCATGGTCACAATGAAAGTGACGAACCAAAATTTACACAGCCCAAGCTGTACAATCTGATCGCCAAGCATCCTAATCCCCGAGAAGTTTATGTTAAGCGCTTAATTGAGAGGGGAGACGTAGACGCCTCGTTGGCCGATGAAATGGATAAGAGTTTCCGGAGCCAGTTGCAGGATCGTTTGAATGAAGTAAAACAAAAACCACTACCATATAAACCACAGCAGGTCGAGAATGAGTGGGAGAAACTACGAAAGTCAACGCCTGAAGACTTTGATCAATCACCCGATACAAGCATTAAGCAAGCGTTGATCGATAAAGTGGCAAAAGCACTCACCACGATTCCGGAAGGATTTAAGCCGATCAAGCAGATTGAAAAATTATTAAAAGACCGGACTAGTGCTTTTTTTGAAACGAAGGTGTTGGGTTGGGCAGAAGCAGAGTTGTTAGCCTATGGATCGCTTTTATCTGAAGGAACGCTAGTTAGAATGAGCGGACAAGATGTGAAACGCGGAACATTTAGTCACCGTCACGCTTATTTTGTAGATGCAAATACCAACCAATCCTATTGTGGCTTAGATCATATTGATGCCGGCCAACAAAAATTCAAGATATACAACTCGCTACTTTCTGAATTTGGTGTTTTGGGTTTTGAGTATGGGTATGCGATGTCGTCACCTCATGCATTGGTTATTTGGGAGGCACAGTTTGGCGATTTTGCCAACGGTGCCCAGGTGATGATAGATCAGTTTATTTCTAGCGCTGAATCGAAATGGCAGCGAATGAATGGACTTGTAATGCTGTTGCCGCATGGTTATGAAGGACAAGGGCCCGAGCACTCCAACGCTAGGCCGGAGCGTTTCTTACAGTTAGCGGCAGAGTACAACATGATTATTGCCAACCCTACTACACCCGCTAATATTTTTCACTTGCTAAGAAGGCAGGTAACGTGGGAGTTCAGAAAGCCATGTATTGTTTTTTCACCAAAGTCTTTGCTCAGGCATCCTTCAGTGGTTTCTCCGATGAAAGATTTCACCAAAGGCTCTTTCCAGGAGGTCATTGATGATGTGAATGTAACGGCAAAGGATGTAAAGAAAGTAGTACTGTGTACTGGTAAAGTGTATTACGATTTGTTGGAGGCGCAAGCGAAGAAGAAAAACAAAGATGTCGCGCTTGTGAGGGTCGAACAATTGCATCCTTTCCCAGAAAAGCAATTGAATACGGTATTGAAAAAATATAAAGGTGCTAAGCTAGTGTGGGCGCAAGAAGAGCCATCAAACATGGGATACTGGTCATTTATCTTGCGTTACATGAATGGACTAGAACTCATTTCCCGCAAGGCAAGTGCTTCTCCTGCTACTGGTTATTCTAAAGTGCACAAGGCAGAACAAGAGAAAATTATTTCTTCAGCACTAGAAGTTTAGGTTCATTAATTTTTAAATAAGAGTTTATATGGCTCAACAAGTAAAAGTACCGACCGTTGGTGAATCGATCACAGAAGTAACGATCGCCAACTGGTTGAAGAAGGATGGCGATGTGGTGAAGATGGATGAAGTGATTGCAGAATTAGAATCTGATAAAGCAACGTTTGAGTTAACAGCTCCTCAGGCAGGTGTACTAAAGATTTCAAAGGCAAAAGGAGATGTTGTGCCAATTGGAACAGTCATTTGTGAGATAGCAGATGGTGGAGCCACTGCGGTGTCTGCGCCAGCAACGAAAGAAATAAAAACAGAAAATTCTTTAACACAACCTATGAAAGCTACCGGAGCAATTAAGGAAATGAAAGTGCCAGCTGTTGGCGAATCCATTACAGAAGTAACGATTTCGACCTGGTTAAAAAAGGAGGGTGATTATGTAAAGCTAGATGAAGTGATTGCCGAGGTTGAATCAGACAAAGCAACTTTTGAACTGCCCGCAGAGGCTAATGGTATTTTGCGCATTGTTGCGAAAGAGAAAACGACACTTCCCATTGGAGGATTGATTTGCAAAATTGAAGTGACTGAAGGTGGTGCACCGGCAGCCACAACAACTCCATCTACATCGGGTGCATCTCAACCAGCAGTGGCTTCGGGAGTTTCGTATGCAGCGGGTACTCCATCTCCGGCAGCAGCAAAAATTCTTGATGAAAAAGGTATTGCTTCAAATCAAGTTTCTGGAAGTGGGGTAGGAGGTAGAATAACAAAGGAAGATGCTGTAAAAGCTCAAGCGGTAGCACCCACAAAGGAGACTAAACCATCTTCAGCTATGGCTCCTCCTGTGATCGCATCGGGAGGAACACGAGTTGAACGTAGAGAGAAAATGACATCGCTTCGCAAAACTATTGCTAAACGATTGGTAGCCGTAAAGAATGAAACGGCCATGCTCACTACTTTTAATGAAGTAGACATGAAGCCAGTGATGGATCTCCGCTCGAAGTACAAAGAGCAATTCAAAGAAAAATATGGTGTAGGCCTTGGGTTCATGTCATTTTTTACCAAAGCGGTTTGTTCTGCTTTAAAGGAATTCCCTGCTGTAAATGCATCCATTGATAAAGACGAAATTGTCTATCACGATTATTGCGATATCTCCGTAGCGGTATCAACTCCCCGTGGATTAGTCGTTCCGGTCATTCGAAATGCAGAATCATTGAGCATGAATCAGGTCGAAGCTGAAATTGCCAGACTTGCTGCCAGAGGTCGAGATGGAAAACTTTCGATTGAAGAAATGACAGGAGGAACATTTACCATTACCAACGGAGGGGTTTTCGGTTCCATGCTTTCAACGCCAATCATCAACGCACCTCAGTCTGCTATATTGGGTATGCATAATATTGTTGAAAGACCTATTGCCCTGAAGGGTGAAGTAGTTATCAGGCCCATAATGTACTTGGCGCTTTCTTACGATCACCGTATTGTTGATGGTCGTGAGTCAGTAAGTTTCTTGGTGAGAGTAAAAGAAATGTTGGAAGATCCAGGAAGATTGATACTGGGTGTATAAGAATTTAACATCGTCAACTTGTAATTGATTTAGTATGCAATACAACGTCATCGTCATTGGTTCGGGTCCCGGAGGTTATGTCGCAGCAATCCGCTGTGCACAATTGGGCATGAAGGTAGCCATCATCGAGAAATACAATACC
>JABFSY010000204.1 GCA_013140395.1 Cyclobacteriaceae bacterium | reverse complement strand
CTTATAAGGTGCTCGAGGCTAATGCAAAACTGAACAAAGAAAAGACTAACATTATTCCATTAAATTTTGCTGCTACAGCCGAGGATGGAGAGTTTACTTTTGGATCTGGTGACCCTTCTTACGGGAATGGAGGCATTGTGGGATTCACTCACAACGAAAAAAGAAATGTACGGTATACTTTTCAAGTAACCGGGAAAAATCTTGAAAAGTTTATTTTAACCAATTATTCTGAATTTCTCCCCAGGTTAACCTTTATCAAAATAGATACTGAGGGATATGATAAGGAGATAATAAAAACAATGCCTGCGATTATTAATAAATATCGTCCATACTTGGTGGCAGAGTGCTTTGGCCCAGCTCTAAAGAAAGAGAAACTGGAACTATTTGATTTACTAGTAGAAATGAAATATCGATTATATAAAATTGACGATTTCAATTTTATCTCGAATCTAGATCGAGAGAATGCTGCACCGAAAGGAACTTACAATATTTTAGCTATACCGATTGAACAGAGCTTAAAAGCATAACAAATACCAAGTAAGACCTAAAGAACTTAAAAGTGGATGTTTTAACAGTCAATTTATTCGTCTATTCAATTTTCTAAAGCTTCTTTGTTTGCCGCTTTTCTTTTAAACAGCTGACCAACAGAAACATTTCGATCTTTTTTTTCCTAGTCAAATATTTTTCTTCTATTATGAAAATTGGGTTTGTCTTCCCAATGCCGTTTATAACAAGAAAGAACGAGGAAAAACAAACAAAATAGTTTTTTTCGTGTTTAAAAAATATTACTGTCATCCAACTAAAATTCAGTTTTTTTGAATTGCAATGCAATACTGATTAGCCATTAAGGTCTATTTGGCTCCAAAACCAATAACATCCTCAGTGATTTCATCGGTTCAACCTGTAGTTTAGTCATATGACAGTAATAAAGTAAACAACCGTTAGACTACCAAAGTGGATAGCCTTCGTTATTCCACCTGTTACTCAGCAAAGCATCATCGGTGATAAAGTGATAGATTGAACCGCTTAATTCAACACTCCAATGCGCGCGGTATCCACTATAATTTGGGCCAGATCCTGATGCGATTGGCCAGACCAAATCGCCATTTACTACATACGATGAGTTGACCCAGTTATTTCCCGCATAGAAGGGGACGACTAGTGAGCCCGAGGAAAAATACTGGGCATCGAAAGAGTTCAAATTTAATGTTACTGATCTCTGTTCACCTGCTGGACGCCAATCCCACGATCCTCCACTGCCCCTATATTCAAGTTTTATCCTAAGATAAATCTGAGACTGCGTATTACATCCCTGACGCCAGCAGCCGAACGCCTGAGTTGTTGCGTAAAGTTCATGAACGTATTTTCTAAGACCCGCATTTGTGTTCATATTTCCTTTGTAGTAAGTAAAATCTCTTTGCCATCTGGATTCTTTTCCGTTGCCGTCAACAATTACCCTTGCCAAGTTGTTGTTTTGATCTTGAACTTTAGTAATCGAGTAGGTAGCTGTAAATTTACTCTCGGACGGATTTGCCTTAATCGAACTTAAAAGGCTTTCATCTTTGCTTGGGACAAAATGCTTTATGCCATTACTAAACCAAACAATCGTGTCACCTATTATCACTTCACCACTTGCGTTTAGTGTAGCTTGTAGAGAAGGTGACGCATTCTCAAAACTGTTCAAGTAGTCATTTTTTTCATCATAGCCAGCTTTAAAATACTTTCTAATTGAGCTTATCTTAAACTTATTTTCCCATTCATCTAACGCATCTCCATTCATTTTAAATAGAGCATCAAGCGTGTTAACATAATCATTAGTAGTTTTAAACGACAATCTCCCACCATCCACCTTAACTTCGGCTAATTTGCTAGCTTGTTCTGGCACAATTGTTTTATCGCAAGAGATTGCGATTGCTGAGATGATTAATAAAATCAATAATTTTTTCATAACGGTTATAGTTTTTTTTTAACCTAGTTTGTCTATTCTGTCTGCAATTGCCAACGAGTCTTTTCTTTTTTAATGCTTTTGCATATCTTCAATATTACCAAAGTGGATAAGCCTCATTATTCCAAGCATTACTTAGCAAGTCTCCATTAAAATTCTGATAGATGTATCCGCTCACATCCACGCTCCACTGAGGCGAATAACCAGAATAGGTCGGACCATATCCAACTGCTAGCCCAAAAACAAGATTGTTAGTTGTGACATAAGAATTATAAATGAATGTATTACCTGCGTAATACGGTGCTATCAATGATCCTGAAGAAAGATACTCGGGACCAATTGAACTTACATTTATAAATACTGAGCGGGCGTCCCCTGCATTTGGCCAATTTCCCCTGCTGTCTCTATATTCAGCCTTAACTCTCAGGTAAATTGTAGATTGAGTATTGCAACCACCTGGAAAACAACCCATCGTTTGGGTTGTAACATATAGTTCGTGAACAAATTTTCTAACGCCCCACGGTTGACCATTTTTGTACATTGTAAACGGTCCACTCTGCCAACGCGCGTCCAAACTACCATTTGTGGCACTCATAATAATACGACCTTGTTTATTCGGCTTTCTTTCTTCTAGAGTTCCAATAGAATACTCGCCCTTTAGTGTACTAAAAAGAGTATTTTCCTTAATTCTACTTAAAAGATTCTCATCCTTTCCCGGCACGTAATGCTTAATTCCCTCATTGTACCAAATAATAGTATCTCCGATTTGAATTTCACGTTTTGTATTCAAAGTTGCCAACATAAACTCCGCTGCATTTTCAAACTCCATCAATTTGTTTTCAGTTATAATCGCTTCTTTCTCAGCCGACTCGCTTCGAAACATCTGCCGAATAGAATTAATCCGATACTTCTTCTCCCATTCATCCAAAGATTTCTGATCCATTTTGAAAATAGAATTTGTCGTCTCTAAATAGTGTTTCGTGCTACTAAACACCAGTCTCCCGTTTTCGACTTTGATTGACGAGTTATTAGAATCAATATTTGGCTCAACTAACCTATCACAAGAAAACAAAACAGAGCAAACAAATAACACACTCAAGATCTTTCGCATATATTTTAAGTTTTAAATTTTAGTGAATTTCGCTTTTTCACACCCGTCCGGACAGGCTTCAAAAACATTTGTAAATTTGAATTGGAAAGTATTCAATAGCAACCCGTAGACTTACGGTTTTTTACCAATTTGTAAGAAGCGTGTAAGTATTTCTACCAAATAAAATTATTCTTAGCAGCCAACACAATCAATTGCTCTTTGTTGGCTACGTTAAACTTTCTTCGCAGGTTGGCACTGTGTTCTTCTATGGTTCGGGGGCTTTTGTTAAGCGTGTTTCCTATTTCAATACTGCTTTTTCCCTCGCAAATCATTTTCAGTAGCTGCAGTTCTTTCTTATCCAACTTTATGTTACCCTGCTGCTTATGTAGTTGCTTTATGTAGTTTTCCCAAATTTTTGCAACAGGTTCGGGAAAATAGAATCCTCCTTCGCTGACTATTTGAATCGCTTTTACGACTTCATCAATGCTTTGTTGCTTATCAAGGAAACTCTTAACACCCAACTTGTGCATTTCAATAATGTTATCTTCTAAATCGAACTCGGTATATACGATCACTCTGATATGTGGATAAAGATCGCGCACTCGCAAGGTGGCCTCTATGCCTCCCATGTTTGGCATACTTATATCCATCAGAATAATTTGTGGTCGCTTATCCTTCAATTGATTTAATAAATCAATGCCATCTCTTGCCTCCAACACCAACTCCAAGTAAGAACCACAAAGGGAGCTTAGCGCCTCTACTAGAGTTTTTCTAAAAATCGCGTGGTCATCCACTATGCCAATTTGTATCATTTTCATTGCTAGCGCTTATGTTTATCAAACGTAACTAACGGATGTAATCAATTATTGTGTAAAATATATCGTAATTAAAAAGGATTGAATCAACCTCTTTCGCTCCTGCATTACTGCGAGCGAAATGGACAACGATCAAATTCAAACAATCGCAAAAAAATAGAGTTGCTTTATAAAAAGAAAGGCTACAAAAGCTATCAAACGTTTGCGCTTAACCAAAACTGTACAGAAAACAGTATTGGCGCATAAAGAATGGGGCTAACATAATACTGTTAACACTGATCAAAATCTTGAAAATCCATCGCACTCATTAAAACGGTTTTTCTCGGGCTTTACTTAACAGGTTTCTCTTTGCTTATCGCTTTAAACGTATGCAAGATCGTCTCTAACTCGCGCAATAGCTCACGTTGCTCACGGTCGGGGCTGTAAACAAATCCTTCTATGTAGTACAGCATGCCCTGCTTTTCGTCTACCAAAGAATAGGAAAGAAAGGGGCCACCCATTGTAATGTTATTGGTACGCCACAGTCCTTTGATCTCTACGGCATACTTGCCATTAAAATTTACCTGACGCGCCTGCACCAACTTGTAAGGGATGCCCAACTCCGTGACCAGATAGGATTGTGGTTTCTCGGGATTGCCAAACAAATATTTTTTGCAGATAGCATTTCGAAATGCGATGAGGCTATCCAATTGCAGTTGGTCTTGTGATGTATACTTCTTTCTGGCGATAAACACATCCTTATCATCGCGCGGGTTGATTTGGCGTGCCCATAAAAAGGTACTGTCGTCTTGTACCAACTGATAGCCAAAAGGGATTCTAAATTCAACCCCAAAGTTTTTCTGGATCAATTCGGTTACGCCTTTGAGTTGACCCGATTTATAAAGCGACTTTGTCAATCGTTCCTGCTCCGTTCTATTGAAATGCTCAACCATTTTAGGAGCGTTTTTTTTGATCTTCGTCAGCAATTCGTCTTGCGTTCGGCCAACCAAAAACATCACTTCTTGATTTTTAGCAAACCGGTTCTTTGAAACGGTTAGAAAAAAGGAGGTGTCTGTTCTTATTTTGTCGAGGGATTCTTTAGTGAACATACCTTTGATCCGATTGGATCCGGCAGAATTTCGGTCTAGCGTAAAAACAAAAATCAGGTTTCTTCGCTGCTTCAGCACAAAGTTTAATTTTCGGGGATCGATCCATCGCAATTTGAAAATTGGTTCTGTTCGATTGATCACTTCCATTTCCGCACCGAATATTGAGTCTATAGCCACCCCTAACGGGCTCTTGTGCTGGAGCGAATCCATGACCAAATACATATCTCCAGAAAGGCCGGAAGCCGGAGGCAGGTTTGCACTTCGCTCTTCAGAGCAAGACCACCAGGCAATACTAGATAGCGCAATGGCAATGACAATCTTCATGAGTCAATTGTTTGTGTGTAGAATGTAGTTATAACAAAATGGTCACGAAAATGATCTGACAGCCTTTCTATCCAAGTATCAACTTTTGACCGGGCTTTAGCTTGTTATTTTTAAGGCTATTTAGAGTTTTAATTTTTTCTATCGAAACCCCCGGCAGTCTTTTAGATATTTCCCAAAGGGTATCGCCAGGTTGCACCGTGTATGTTTTTGTGTCCGAAGACAGAACCGTGTTCAGTACTTTGGACGAAGAAAGCGAGCGAACGGGAAAAGTCCAGATGCTTAAGCGCTGCCCCACCCGAATCGTATTACCGGAAAGGCTGTTCCATCTTTTAATATCATTTACACGTACACCAAAGCGCTCAGAAATAGAACCCAACACGTCTCCGGACCTGACGCGATAGATTTGTACTTCACGTCCATACGTATTGCCCGAGCTGTTTTTAGCCAATGACTCCAGTTCCTTCCTCCCTATTTTAGAGGCAGAGTCCAAGATGAATTGCCTGTTTAGACTCAACGCAGCTTTCGACCAAATAGGAATTTTGATCACATGCTTTTTCCCATTGTCTGGCAAGGCGCTGCGCATCACCGATGGATTGAGTCGTTGCATATCCTCCAGGCAAGTGCCGGTGAGGTTAGCAAACGTTTCGAAATGTAAAAACTGTTGCACCTGAATAGTGTCGTGCGGTTGCACTTGCTCTCTCGCCATTTACACCAAGTTATGCTCTTCTGTATAATTCATGGCATAAATAATCGCGATGAATTGAGGCACATATGACTTTGTTTCGCGTGGGAGGCGCGCGTAAACTTCCCAGAAATTCTTCTTATAACCTGATCTGCGAATAGCATTGCGAACCGTACCGGGGCCGGAGTTGTAAGCTGCTAAGGCCAGTTGCCAATCGCCAAAAATAGAATACAGCTGTGCCAAATAGCGACAAGCGGCATCCGTTGATTTCTCCGGATCCATGCGTTCATCAATGTACCAGTCATTACTCAACCCCATGTAACGCCCTGTCCCTGACATAAACTGCCATAGCCCCACTGCCCTCGCGCGCGACATTACTCGTGGATTCAACCCTGATTCAATGATAGACAAGTATTTCAACTCATCCGGCAAGCCATATTC
>JABFSY010000221.1 GCA_013140395.1 Cyclobacteriaceae bacterium | reverse complement strand
ACTGCTACCCGGTGGGAAAAGCACGCGGGTAAAGGAAAGAAAACCATTGTAAGATATGTGGCTGTTTACACACAAGATGGCATGCGTGGTCGCGCCCGTTTCCGGGAAGATGGTACTGCTATGAGTTCATCCAAATACATGAAAGCTGAGCAATTGCCTGTTGCTATTAAATCAGCAGCTGAAGCCAAAGCACAAGGACAAAAAGTAATAGGTGGCGAAGAACTCAAAACAAAAAAGGGAGAAATATTTTATCGTGTATTCTGCAGAGGAGGTGGTTCGCGGACTGTCTCGGTTTTTGATGCAAGCGGCCAGCCTGTAACAAAAGATAAGATGTCTGATGATTTGAAAGAATCAGAAGGCGAAGACGAAGGGGACGGCAATTAGTCTGTCGGATAAAGGATACCTACAATACTTCGAATTTGATCGAGTGTCTGGGTAAGTATTAACGTATCAATATGTGTTCGCAAAGGGCTCTCGGTGAGCCCTTTTTTTAGGCAGTCAGTTACATGCTGCGCTTCGTATTCATAGCCGTTGCCTTTTGCTTTTTCAAATTCTACAATCTACCTCGAATCAGCGACATCCCATGCCACATTTTCTTCTACATTTATTGTTTGGTGTAAGTATTGCCAAACACAAGCGTAGCCCCACTACAAGAGTAAGCTTGGGTTCCTCCCACTGGTGGTGTCGCACTTTGCCCACAAATTGTCAACGATTTGTACGTAATATTCATTTGAGAATTGTTCAATAATTGATAGTCAAAAACAATGACACGCCCCGCAGAACAATTGGCGGAACCACTGCAATCGAAGTCCGTTAATGTTCCCCTTGTTCCATTAAAAGTGAGAGTAGCCTGTTTTGCGCCACTACAAATCGCTCGAACCCAAGTGCCGCTGGTTAAGCAATTTCCATTTCCCGAAGACCCATTACCGCTTCCAGAACTCTTTGGTTGGTTTAGTTCATTGACGTCTGCGCTGACCTCGTAGTCAAATGTATTTTCGGCCACCCATGCATTATTTTGCAAAAAAGTATTTAGGCTCGTTTCTGTGTACGACAACAAATCAACCCGTGCGACATGTCCATTTGCACCGTACGATTTTCCTGATGGGCTTGTAAACGGTTCATTATTTTGCATTGTATTAACCTTATAAAGGCCGAAAACATCAAATTCTTGGCTAATGGATCCCTTTTCTACTATAGTTTTATTTCCATTTGAATAGCGTATTCTCTTGATTACGTCTGATGTCGTAACGGAAATTTTTGTGAACTCGCGGTTTGGAATTTCAATTGGTTCAGGATTGCCTGCACCCTGCGAATAATTCACATTGTAGATATCTTTTATATTGATTGGATATGCAAAGCCATCGTCAGTTTTGAGCGTAAGTGACACGATCAAATTGGGATTTTTTACATTTTCAACATACATTAAAGAATATGAACTATAAGGCGGTATCGCTCCCGCACTGGAAAAACCCTCTTGCTGAAAAAGAGAATTTGAATTGATATAAATATACCTTTTTACCACTTCTTCCTCTTCTTTAAGGCAACCCGTTAAAAAAGTCATCATAAGGAGTGGTACTATTGCTCCAATGAGCAGGGGAAAAAACTTACGCGATTTTGATGCTGATAAATGTTTCATTTTTGGTTTGGGAGAATAAAATGGAGAGTCATTTTGAGCGTTATTAGCCTTCACATTCTGATTTTCATTTTCTTTGCGACAAAGGAAGGAGAAAGAAGAAATCCTGTCAATACCGGATTTAGGGTATTTTTTTGATACTTCGGCTTAATCAACTTTCTTGGCTAAAAGAGAAAAAGGCTTTTTGTGATGATGGTAAAGGATAATTAATCTATAGGATAGCTGATGCCGGCCATCCTTCGGATTTGATCGAGGACTTGGGTCAGCAAAATGGTGTCAGCATGAGTACGCAAAGGGCTCTCGGTGAGTCCTTTTTTTAGGCAGTCGGTTACATGTTGCGCTTCGTATTCATAGCCGTTGCCTTTTGCTTTTTCAAATGCTACGGCCTGTTTTGAATCAACAATACCAGGATAGAACTCTAGTTCGGTAGTGGGGCCGTGAAATCGGTGTGTCAGTCGTATTCGACCTTGATCTCCGGCAATATCTGCGCCTGTAGCAAGATTGGTAGCAAAGGATGAAAAGAGGTTTGCCATAGCTCCATTATTGTATTTGAACTGAATGGAACATTGCTCGTCTACTCCTGAAGGAGCGGGCACCATCGAAGCCTGAATCTGGTCTGGCTTACCTAATATGTCAAGTGCGAGAAAGACTGGATAAACACCCACATCAAGCAAAGATCCTCCCCCTAAAGCAGGATCATAAATTCGTTGTGAAACGGGTGGTGTTGGTTTAAATCCAAACTCGGCATTGATATACTGGATGGCTCCAACTTTACCTTGCTCAACCATTTCTTTTACTTTCAAATAATGCGGGAGGAATCGAGTCCAGAATGCTTCCATTAAAAAAGTCTGCTGGCTTTTTGCAAAGTCAATCATTTGCTTCGCCTGGCTATAATTGATGGCAAACGCCTTTTCTACCAAAACTGCCTTTTTATGCTGAAGACATAACATCACATGTTCATAATGCAAAGCGTGCGGTGTTGCAATGTAAATCACATCCACTTCGGAATTTTCTGCCAACGCTTTGTAGCTATTGTGTTTGTAATCGACTGGAAAGTCATTGGCAAAAGCATCAGCGGTGCTTTGTTCGCGCGCGCCTATCGCAACCAACTTTGCATCTTTGACCCACTGCAAGTCACTGGCGAATTTCCTGGCAATTTTGCCACAACCCAGTATGCCCCATCGGATTGTTTGATTCATAACCCAAAATTATTCTTCAAAGGAAAGTATTTTGCTGCCTCGTAGCTGTACGCTTTTGATTAAAAGTATGTTCACAAATGAAACATATTAAATAGAATCTGTCTAATAGGTATTCATTTTGAAGTTATTTTGGATTGGCAAGTACTTTGCTAACCGTTACAAAAAATTCCATGAAGACTATTCTTGCCATTTTGCTTTGGTGTATTCTGTTTACGCTGTGCTGGCCTATTGCTTTGGTGCTCATCTTCTTATTGCCGCTTCTTTGGTTGATTTTGCTTCCGTTCAGGATAATCGGTTTTTCACTGGAAATGCTCTTCAAGCTAATAGGCTCAATTCTGATGTTTCCTTTTCGATTACTTGGAGTGAAGTGAGTTTGATTGATCACTCCATTTTCTTTTCTTTTTCAACGCGTCTGGTTCCACCGTACATTTCGTACTCCAACAAACGACAATCTATTTGGGCTGTATAAAATTCGATTCTGCGGCTGGCTTTTAATCCGATTTTTTTTGCGAGATATAAGTTGCCGGTGAAAATATATCCGAGATAACCCTGGCATTGCTTTTTCAAGAAATCGCCCATGCGCGCATAGGTAGCTTCCAATTCATTTACTTCTCCTAATCGTTCACCATACTCGGGATTGAAATAGATAACTCCCGGTGTTTGTGGGATTGGTGTCGACTCAAAATCACAGACTTTGAATTCCATAAACTGTTCTACACCCGCGAGCTCTGCATTTACTCTAGATATATCAATGGCATCTTGACTGATGTCTGACGCAATCATTTTTAAACCGGGTACATCAACAACTTGTTCCTTCAACTTTTGAAGTTCAGTTTGATAGACCGTTGCATCGTAACCTAACACGTGCATGAAGGAATAATTCTCGCGAAGTAAACCCGGCCTTCTGTTTGTTGCTAATAAAATCGCCTCGATGGCAACCGTAGAAGATCCACACATCGGGTTGACAAAAGGTGATTTGCGATCCCATTTGGTTGCCATGATAGTTGCAACGGCCAACGCTTCGAGCATCGGTGCTTGCCCAGGTATTTTACGGTACCCGTGTTTTGCCAATGTCTCACCGGAGGTATCTAAAAATACTTCTGCCTGCTGGTCATTCCAATACAAATTGATCACCGCTCCGTCTAAAACAGATCCTGAATCAGGTCTCTTCAATACTTCTCTTCTCATCCGATCGACAATTGCGTCTTTGACTTTCACATTCACAAACATTTCACTGTTGACTGTAAAATGGTTGGAATTGTTGGTCACCGAAAAATATCCCTCGGGGGAAAGAATGGTTTCCCAAGGGTAATGAAGCAATTTGTTATACACCTCCTCAGGACTATTGGCTGTAAATTCTTTCAGTGAATACAATACCTGACTGGCACATCGTAAGTTGAGGTTTAGCCGGATACAGTCATTTACCGTTCCTTTCAATTCAACACCCGTTACAAATCTGCGTTCAATTTCAAACCCGAGATCTCTCACTTCCTGCTCGAGGTAGGGCGCGATGCGCTTTTTACAAGTAACAATGATTCGGCTACGGGTGGTAAAGATGCTCATGCTGCAAGTTAACAACAGGAACCACAAAATGGACGATCCATTCGATCTGAATCTATAAAATCAAAACTTCATTGCTATGCCAAGTCCTTTCGAATCTACCTGAATATTGAAGCTTACTTTCGATGCCTGCTTGTATCCGCTGTTGTAGTAATCTATTGCCGACTTTGCCCTTTTGCTAAAACCTCGTTGAAATGGAATTGCTACCAAATAGCAGGCGGCTCCTATGTAGGCAAGGTTCCAATTTGGATTATCTCGGTAAACAGCCTCCGTGAGCGGCCAAAAAATCAATAGGCCACCGGCTGCTTTCAAAATTGCTTCTCCCGCATAATTGAGTGCCAATGGCTTTACAAATTGAGTCATCTTGGGGTCCTCTTTAAAAACCTGAATCAATTGAGTGGGCGTCATGTCGATGCCACATTTTCTATAAGCTTCGTCTTTAAATAAACGTTTAGGGACTAGTTCAATTTGTTCGTTGGTGTTTTGTGCGAAACAAAGTTGGCGGGCAAAAGCCATTAACGCGATTACAATAATTTTTTTCATATTATACTGATTACTTGTTATTGTGGAATAAAAAAAGCGTGGGTAATAAAGTCCTTTCCATTGGTCAAAAGTTCCTTAAAAAAAATAAAAACCCTGTCGCTAACCAATATCAAATGGATCTTTGGGAAAGAAAATAATTGGCTGAACCCAATTTGTTTAAAGCCGCGAACACGAGAACTGGTAATGGCTAAACAGAGGTTTTATCAATGTGAAATTTTATGATACGAAGCCCCAATCCCCCTGATCAAGGACGAGCTAAATCCGCGATGTTCCATTTCGTTGAGACCAACTATTGTGCATCCTTTAGGTGTAGTTACCTTATCAATCTCTTCTTCCGGATGGCGATTACCTTTTAACAAAAGTTCGGCAGCACCCTTTACGGTTTGGGCGGCAATTAAACTAGCCGTCTTTGCATCAAAGCCAATTTCAATCCCGCCTTGCGTAGCTGCCCGAATAAAACGAAGCGCATAGGCAATCCCACAAGCACCAAGAACCGTAGCGGCATCCATCAATTTTTCGTCAATCGGAATGGTGATACCCAATTGATCAAATAGTTCTTTCACATAACTCGATTGATCTGCCGAGGCCCCTTGCGAACACAAACATGTTACCGATTCTTGAATGGCAATAGCCGTGTTGGGCATCGCGCGAAAAATAGGAATGGATTGATCAAAAATACTTGCCAGGTCTTTTAGAAAAATCCCTGTTACCACGCTAATCACAATGTGTTTTTTAGGATCAAACGAATCCTTCAACTCGGCAAGAACTTCCTTGACATTAAAGGGTTTTAAGGCTACAATAATAACCTCGCTCTCGCGGATGGCTGACGCGTTGTTACCTGTAACGGTAACGCCTTTAGCTTTTAGATCTTCAAGGCGCGACAACGTTCTGCGCGTAATGGTAATTTGTGCTGGCTTGGCAAATCCGCTTTTCAATAATCCTTCTGCAATGGCAGTGCCTAAATTTCCTCCGCCAATGATGGCTATTTTTTTGGTGTTCATATGCTTTTGTTAATAAACTCTTCAAGTTAAGTAGGTTTTAGCTGACTATCGAACTGAATTATTAAAGTATCCTTTTCAGGAAATTAAATCGATTGCAATGAATACACGAGCGGCAAGAAAATTAGTAAACTGTTTATCCTCCACTTATCGCATCTTTTACGAACTCCGTGTATAATTTCTCGGTTTTCTTTGATCTTTTTAACTACTTTTCAAACCTACTTGTTGAAAGCAAGAGGATTTAAGTTTTATAGTATCAGGCTTGATACTTACTACTCAATACACTTAAAATGAAAAGACGTGATTTTGTTCAGTTGGCAGGACTTGGGTTAGGTGGCTTGGCTCTTCCTTTTCCGATGATGGGAAACCCTGTGTCGATCGAGGCGCTGCTGGAAATGCCCTTGACTGTTGTGCAGAAAAAACAATTGGCTGATGTGGCTCTCAACACCGCCAAGAGTGCAGGAG
>JABFSY010000065.1 GCA_013140395.1 Cyclobacteriaceae bacterium | reverse complement strand
CATACATGGCAAAGAAGGAATATGTGTTCATGAGCGTGCCGAAAAACCTGCGCTGGGTCTCTTCAATACCCGCTAAGTCAAACTTCAAGTTGTCCCATGGTGGTGCATTTTCAATCATATACCAACGCACCACATCTGCTCCGTATTTTCCCAGCGTTGTGTAGGGGTCAACGACATTGCCTTTGCGCTTGCTCATTTTCTCCCCGTTCTTATCCAACACCAATCCGGTAGAGATGACGTTTTTAAATGCTACTCCGCCATTGTTCACCATTTTGTTAACCGCTTTTATTTCTTCACTGCTCTCGCTTAGTAAAGTAGCAATAGCATGCAAAGTAAAGAACCATCCACGTGTTTGGTCAACGCCTTCCGAGATGTAATCAGCCGGATATGAATTTTCAAAAACTTCTTTATTCTCAAATGGATAATGCCATTGCGCGTAAGGCATGGCACCAGAGTCGAACCATACGTCTATCAGGTCAGTCTCCCGATACATTGGTTGACCACTGTTGCTTATTAATACTATTTCATCCACAAATGGCCTATGCAAGTCCATGGTCCATTGACCATCGACCATCGACTGCTGCATCAACCCTGCTTTAACAGATTTTGCTACTTCGTATCTGAGTTCAGACTGAGAGCCTATACAAATTTCTTCTTTTCCGTCCTTCGTTCTCCAGATTGGCAATGGTGTTCCCCAATAACGTGACCTAGACAAATTCCAATCCACCAAATTCTCCAGCCAATTGCCAAAGCGTCCCGTACCTGTTGACTCCGGCTTCCAATTGATGGTTTTGTTCAACTCCACCATCTTATCTTTTAGCGCAGTGGTTTTGATGAACCATGCATCCAGTGGATAATACAATACGGGCTTGTCGGTGCGCCAGGAGTGTGGGTAGGTGTGCTCGTACTTTTCTACCTTAAAAGCTTTATTCTCTTCTTTTAAAATGATGGAGATGATGACATCGGTATTTTTATAATCCGGATTCGTTTCATCTTCATCGGTGTAGTTCTTGACATAAAAATCATCCGCGCCAAGTGGCTTGTGGGTTTTAATATTATACTTGGCGACACCCTCCTTCAGTTTCTCGCCAATGACAGAAATGAATTTCCCTTTTTTATCTACGGTTGGTAATTCATTGCCTGCTTCGTCTTTGATGGTCAGCGCAGGTATTCCATTTTGCTTTGCTACCCGAAAGTCATCGGCACCAAAGGTTGGTGAGATATGAACTACCCCTGTTCCGTCTTCTGTTGTTACAAAATCTCCAGCGATTACTTGAAAAGCATTTTCAGCAGAATAGAATGGTTGTACGTAAGGCATCAACTGCTCATAGCGGAGGCCGATTAACTCTTTACCGGGAAACTCTTTTACAATTTCGAAAGGGATTGCTTTATCTCCTGATTTGTAATCGCTAAGTTTTAAATCTTTATTCTTGTCAGAAAAATATTTTCCAACCAGGTCCTTCGCCAGCACTACACTCACCGATTTAAATGTGTAGGGATTGAAGGAGTTAACCTGAACATATTTAATTTTTTCACCTACTGCCAACGCAGTATTGGATGGAAGCGTCCAGGGTGTTGTAGTCCAAGCTAAAACGCACACCTCTTCATTCGAAGTGAAGAGCGTTTTGAACTTTGAATCTTGAACTAATTTAAACTGTGCCACCACAGAAGTATCCTTCACATCTTTATAGCAACCCGGTTGGTTCAACTCATGCGAGCTAAGTCCGGTGCCGTCTGAAGGAGAGTAAGGTTGTATGGTATAGCCTTTGTACAACAAACCTTTGTCGTAGAATTTTTTCAAAATCCACCACAGCGATTCGATGTATTCTTTTTCGTAAGTAACATAGGGGTTTTTCAAATCTACCCAATAGCCCATCTTGGTGGTGAGATCATCCCATTGATCTTTGTACTTCATCACCGTTTCGCGGCACTTCTTGTTGTAGTCTTCGATCGAAATCTTCTTGCCTATGTCATCCTTGGTGATGCCCAATTCCTTTTCCACTTGCAGTTCCACCGGCAACCCATGTGTATCCCAACCGCCTTTGCGCTTCACTTGAAAA
Organism: Cyclobacteriaceae bacterium; assembly: GCA_013140395.1. Lineage (GTDB taxonomy): Bacteria > Bacteroidota > Bacteroidia > Cytophagales > Cyclobacteriaceae > ELB16-189. The sequence goes on along the minus strand of JABFSY010000065.1, from coordinate 4,351 downwards.
CCCTGTAGCGTTTTATAGCGACAAAAAATGTCTTTGACGGTGCGCGCCATCACGTGGTGAATACCGGGCGTGCCATTGGCAGACGGTGGCCCTTCATAGAAAGTAAAGGTTTTAGCACCTTCGCGGTTGCTCACCGATTTTTCAAAAATCTGGTTCTCCTTCCAAAATTCCAGCATCTCGCTGGCAATGGTAGCGTAATTGAGTTCTTTGGCTTCTTTATACTTACTCACGGATACTAAAAAATAGGGCGCAATTTAGAAAGAATATGCGATTTGACGGAGGTTATTTGGTACTTAGAAGGACACAAAATTTTCAAGATGGATTCAACGTATTCAGCGATAACCAGCTTAACCACTTTCGCTCCTTTGAATACGAGGGTCCGATTTTGAGGGCGCATTACTTTGTTTGACTAAAGAACACAAAACCTTGCGCTGACTACTCGAATCTGTAGCGAATCAAGTACCTTGTGGGAACGCAAAACTAACACCAACACCTGCCTTATAAATGTCTAACTCTCCTTTCAATATAAAGGGCCTAACGGACGAACGCGTAATCGCTGCACGAAAGCAGTATGGATACAACCGCTTGGAGTACAAAAAGGAAAACAGTTTGTTTGATGCCATTAGGAGCCTGGCCAAAGAGCCAATGGTCATTCTGCTTTTAACTACATCGTCCATTTATTTCGCCACTGGAAAAACGGGTGACGGTATTTTTTTAGCTGCCGCCATTGTCTTAGTGTCTGCGATCTCTTTGTATCAGGATTCTCGTAGCCGCAATGCGTTAGAAAAATTAAAAACGTTTACGGCACCAAATAGCAAAGTCATTCGCAATGGCGTGGTGATGGAAATAAAAAGCGAGGAGTTAGTCGTGGGTGATTGTATGATGGTAGAAGAAGGAGCTTCCATAGCCGCTGATGGCGCGATACTTCAATCCAATGATTTCTCGGTGAACGAGTCCATTCTTACTGGTGAATCAATGGCTGTCAGTAAAGAGGTCACCAGCGAAGATCGCTATGTCTATCATGGTACATCAGTAGCCAGTGGTTTAGCCATCGCCACTATCACCGCTATTGGCAATGAAACCAAGTTAGGAAAAATTGGCAAAAGCCTCGAGAGCATCGCGGACGAAAAGACACCGCTTGAGTTGCAGATTAGCAATTTTGTAAAAAAGATGGTGATAGCAGGCGCTATTGTTTTTGCGATTGTCTGGGCAATCAACTTCCTACGTTCTCATCTAGTAGTGGAAAGTTTGCTGAAAGCGCTCACCTTGGCCATGAGTATTTTACCAGAAGAAATTCCCGTAGCCTTCACCACCTTTATGGCGCTTGGCGCCTGGCGATTGATGAAGATGGGCATTGTGGTCAAACAAATGAAAACCGTAGAAACACTGGGAAGTGCAACAACTATTTGCGTTGACAAAACAGGAACGATTACCGAGAATAAGATGAGCCTGGCCAAACTTTTTGTGTTGGCCAACAACAAGGTGACTTCGGCAGATAGTGCGCTCGGCAACCCAGAGCGAGAACTAGTCAGATTGGCCATGTTTTCGAGCGAGCCCGTGCCATTCGATCCGATGGAAGTGGCGCTGCATGCTGCTTACGCACAAACAACTTCTGTTGACGAACGTCACAACTATCATTTAGCGAAGGAGTTTCCACTTGGAGGGAAGCCACCGATGATGACGCACGTTTTTGTGAGTGATAATGATCGCATTATTGCAGCCAAGGGCGCGCCCGAAGCATTGATCAATGTTTCTCAACTCTCTGAAGCAGAAAAGCGCAGCATAGAAGTTGCAGTTCAAGCGCTCGCTATCGAAGGCTTTCGTGTATTGGGAGTTGGCGTTGCAACCATTAGCGGCAATGAATTTCCCCTCACTCAGCAGGAAATGAAATTCACGTTTAAAGGATTGGTTGCCTTTTACGATCCGCCAAAGAAAAACATACAAACTGTTTTGGGAGATTTTTACAAAGCCGGTATTGCTGTAAAAATTATCACTGGCGACAATGCGGCAACAACTTCAGCTATTGCCCGGCAGGTGGGCTTTGTTGGATATGATAAAAGTATCTCGGGCGAAGAGTTAATGAAACTATCGGAAGGTGAACTGAACAAATGCGTAGTGGAAACTTCCCTTTTTACCCGCATGTTTCCAGAGGCAAAATTAAAAATCATCAATGCCTTAAAAGCACAGCATCAAATTGTGGCCATGACAGGCGATGGGGTAAACGATGGGCCCGCACTTAAGGCCGCACATATTGGTGTTGCTATGGGCAAGAAGGGAACCGAAATTGCCAAACAAGCAGCCTCTCTCATTTTGGTTGACGATGATTTATCGAAAATGGTAGAGGCCGTAGCGATGGGGAGGAAAATTTATTCCAATCTAAAGAAGGCTATTCAATATGTTATCTCCATTCATATCCCTATCATTCTCACTGTGCTCATTCCTCTGGCATTGGGGTGGGTCTATCCCAATATCTTCACGCCCGTGCATATCATCTTTCTTGAATTGATCATGGGGCCAACATGTTCGAACATCTATGAAAACGAGCCGATGGAAGAAAACACAATGATACAAAAGCCACGACCTTTTTCGCTCACCTTTTTTAATGGCCGAGAATTGTTCATCAGTATTGTGCAAGGATTGGCGATTACTTTCGGTACACTTCTAGCTTATCAACTGGCTGTTAAGCAAGGATTGGATGAAGGGGTCACACGAACCATCGTGTTTACGGTGTTAGTGTCTGCTAATATTTTTCTAACGCTCGTCAACCGTTCTTTTTACTATTCCATTTTCACCACTTTAGGGTATAAAAATAATTTGGTGGGCTTGATCATTGGTGCAACGAGCATTATCTCTGCCTCCTTGCTATACATAGAACCATTGTCAAACTTTTTTGAATTCCATCGCTTGAATCTCACCCAGTTATCAATCAGCCTTCTGATTGGTTTTGTTTCTGTTATTTGGTTTGAGGGAGTAAAATGGTGGAAGAGAACAACCGCTACTGCTTGAAAAGCCTAAATCCACGGTGCCTGTTTAGGGATCTCTTTAAAGATAGACAAACTCGCCCTGTGATGTTTTCAGGGTTACTTGTTTGTGATCAGAGGACTCTACGCGACCGATTACCTGTGCCTCCACGCCCAATGAACGACTGATCGAAATAACCTGCGCTGCCATTTTTTCCGGTAAATAAATTTCCATTCGATGGCCCATGTTAAATACCTTATACATCTCTTTTAAATCGGTACCACTTACGCCATGGATCAGTTTAAAAAGGGGAGGAATTTCAAATAAATGATCCTTAATCACATGGAGATTGTCGATGAAGTGCAATACTTTAGTTTGCGCTCCGCCACTGCAATGCACCATCCCGTGAATGTGTGTACGCATTTCCTTCAGCATGGCAATGATGACAGGTGCGTAGGTGCGCGTGGGTGACAACACAAGTTTGCCAATATTCAACGGTGCGCCAGGCAATTGGTCGGTGACCAAATACTTACCGGAATAAACCAACTCTGCAGGAACCGATGGGTCATACGACTCCGGATATTTCTTTGCATACACATTACTAAAAACATCGTGGCGCGATGAAGTCAGCCCATTGCTACCCATGCCACCATTGTACTCTGATTCATAAACGGCCTGCCCATAGGAAGCTAACCCAACAATGACATCACCGGCCTCAATATTTTTATTGTCGATCACTTCGTCTCGCTTGAGGCGAGCCGTTACGGTGCTATCGACAATGATGGTGCGAACCAAGTCGCCCACATCTGCCGTCTCTCCACCCGTGCTGCTGATCTCCATGCCGTGTGATCGCAGCATTTCCAATACTTCTTCGGTTCCGTTGATCAGCGTACTGATCACTTCACCGGGAATTTTATTTTTATTTCTGCCAATCGTAGAGGAAAGGAGAATGGGACCGGTAGCGCCTACACACAATAGATCATCCACATTCATGATGATGGCATCTTGTGCTATGCCCTTCCATACGCTGAGATCGCCCGTCTCTTTCCAATAAATGTAAGCAAGGGAAGATTTGGTGCCTGCCCCATCTGCGTGCATGACCGTGCAATAATTTGGATCGTTTGCCAGCAAATCAGGCACGATCTTGCAAAAAGCATTTGGATAAAGTCCTTTGTCTATCTTTTTGATGGCTTCATGCACATCTTCCTTGGAAGCTGAGACCCCGCGTTGATTATATCGATCTGACACTGAAAAAAATTATAGACAAAGGTGGTAATAGATTTTAGATTTCGAAATGACCGGGGTCACTCAAAACAAATAACGAGCAAACGCATAAAGCCCTAAGACTAACATTATAATACCCGGTAGCATCTTAATGATGATGTTTTGC
>JABFSY010000298.1 GCA_013140395.1 Cyclobacteriaceae bacterium | reverse complement strand
TGCTTAGATGCACGGTTTTTTAGGGCTTTAGCCATTTTTGCTTGCACTTGATTAGTGCTAAGTTCAAAAAAAATTAGCTCTGTAGCCCCATTATAAACTATTTGAGTTTTTCAGCAGACCCTAATTACATGTTTCAATTCCGGGCGTGTGAATAAATCGACTCAGCCCACAATGGACATGGTAACAAAATACATCCCAGCAGGATCATAGAACTTGTACTTCTCTGACATGAACTAAAAATAGCAAGTACACTTGAAGGCTACAAATACTTAGGAGCGGCAGCGCGTTGCAAACGCGCGCCAACAGGGGCCAACGGGGGTGATTTAGAATCAACTTTGAAATTCCGCAAACAGTATTTAAATCTGAAATACAATCTTACCTACCTTATTGGACTTGGTAATATCCGGGAACGACTCTACCATCTTTGAAAACGGGCGAATAGAATCTACCATCGGGCGAAGTTGATGCTTCTCTACAAACGCAATCATATCCACAAACTCCTGATCGTTGCCCATGGTTGTGCCAATGAGTGAAAGCTGATTCCAAAACATGCGGTACAAATCTATCTTCGCGGGGAGTCCGTTGGTGGCACCATAGAAAACAATTTTGCCCAACGGTCGCAATACTTTTATGAAGTTGTTAAGTTGATCGCCACCTGCGCTGTCTATCACCAAATCAAAACCTCCTTTTGTTTTCCACAGCTCTTCGAAATTCACCTGCTTGCGATAGTTGTAGGCACCCTTCGCGCCTAACTTCAACGCCTTCTCAATCTTTTCATCACTACCCGAAGAGACATACACATTGGCGCCAGCCGCTTTGGCAAACAAAAAAGCAAACTGAGCTACTCCCCCACCAAACCCGGTGATGAGAACGTTCTGCCCCGTGTGTAAGCCTCCTTTTCTAAACAAGGCGCGATAGGCAGTGAGTCCGCCCAATGGCAACGCAGCAGCCTGCAAAAAATCCAGGTGTGCGGGCTTACGGTGAATGCGATCAAGCGAAACAGAAATGTATTCGGCAAACGTACCATTGACCGGCATACCTAACACGGAATACTTTGAAGACTGAACCTCCGGATCAGGACCCCAGTCGATATTGGGATTGATGATCACCTCGCTACCTACCCATGATTTATCAGCTTCATCAAAAACTTGTTCGACCACACCTGCTCCGTCTGATCCAAGGATGCCTCCAAACTTAATATTAGGATATTTGCCTTCTCGAATCCAATCGTCTCTTCGATTGAGTGCAACTGCTTTCATTTTTACCAACACTTTTCCTGGACTCAAAGTGGGTATGGGGAGATCTTTTAGTTCAATCCGTCCTGGACTACTTAAAACTAGTGACTTCATAGGTAATTCGGCTATGATCTAAATACGCTATCAGTTCAGGTAAGTAAACACAAAATTTGAAAAAATATTGTAATGTGATCCTATTGGATCCCCTTAAATCAGGCGTCTAAAATGGAGTTTCGTCATCCGGCCTTGCTGCGGGTGGCGCATCATCGCGGAACGTATTCAACCGGCTCTCACGTGTGATGCTGCTCATCGGGATCATACCATCCGGTGAATCATAATCGGCAAACTTGGTGTACTTGCCGATGAATTTCAACTTCACATTCTCCAATGATCCATTCCGATGCTTGGCAATAATTACTTCGGCCATCCCCTGAGTAGGCATTCCTTCTTCATCAACGGTAATCTTATAGTACTCCGGCCGATACAAAAACATAACAATGTCGGCATCTTGCTCGATAGAACCGGATTCACGTAAGTCAGAAAGTTGAGGTCTCTTATCTCCTCCCCTTGTTTCTACCCCTCTGCTTAATTGCGACAATGCAATAACGGGAACGGACAACTCCTTAGCAATTCCTTTGAGTGCTCTTGAAATTGAAGCAATCTCCTGCTCGCGGTTGCCGCCCATCTCCCCTTTCATCAACTGTAAGTAGTCGATTACAATCAATTGAATATTGTGTTCTGCTTTCAGTCTCCGGCATTTGGCACGAAGCTCAAGAATAGATAGTGCGGGTGTATCGTCAATGAATATCGGTGCACTGGAAAGGCGGGTTGTTTTCGATACCAATTGTTGCCACTCAAAATCGGCCAGGTTTCCTTTCTTGATCTTATCTGATTCCAGTTCGGCTTCTGCTGAGATTAGTCGGTTCACCAATTGAAGCGAGGCCATCTCTAATGAAAAAATCGCGACCGGGAAGTTAAAGTCAACAGCTGCATTGCGCATAGCCGATACAATAAAAGCCGTTTTACCCATACCCGGGCGTGCTGCAATGATGACCAAGTCAGATTTTTGCCACCCGGAGGTAACCCGGTCTAATCGGGAGAATCCACTCGGCACACCTGTTAAACCATCTTTGTGATTTTTCTTTTCCTGCAATTCCTGTATCGCCCGATACATCAACGACTTCATGTTGTCGTAGTTCTTGCGCAGGTTGGTATCTGAAATCTGGAAAATGGACTGCTCCGTTTTGTCGAGCAACTCAAATACATCGGTGGTATCTTCATATGCATCTTGATGCATCTGCGAAGCGATCTGAATCAAGTCGCGCTTGATGGCCATCTCGATGATGATACGCGCGTGGTACTCGATGTTGGCCGCAGAACTGACTTTAGAGGTTAGCTCGGCAATATAATAAGCACCCCCTACTAACTCTAGCTTTGCATTTTTGCGCAGCTGAGCAACCACCGTTCGCATATCAACTGGTTCAGTGGCTTTGAATAAGCCGATGATAGCGTTGTAAATTTCTTTGTGCTGCTCGGTGTAAAAGTGATCTGGCCGAAGAAACTCTACGACCGCTGTGAGCGCATTTTTCTCCAACATGAGAGCGCCCAGAATGGCTTCCTCTAAGTCAATCGCCTGAGGGGGCAGCTTGCCCAAACTTTCTGAGATATCTCTCACAAGTAATTTGGACTTGTTGCCCATTCCGCTCATGGCAGAACCTAACCTCACTGGCGTTGACCGCTGCTCCATACTTCGTGGTTGTTGGTATTGAGTTGCTTTTTTTAGAAGGACAAACGTACGTCTTAACAACTCCCTGCACTCAACAACTTATCTACAATATACGATGTGGATTTGTTCATAATTTGACAATTTGCAACTATCGACCATGGTCCATGGACGATGGCCAACAACAACCATCTCTATGTCAACACTATAAACTATTTTGTCTATTTTTAGCTCGAACATTCTAAAATAACTATACGTGGGTGAATTAATCAGCGACATCGCAACCGGAGTCTGGACTCCCATTCTTTTTCTTTTGATTCTCGGAGGGGTGTTCTTCTTCATCTACTCACGCTTCATCCACTACAAATATTTCTTTCATTCGATTGCAATTTTGAAGGGCAAGTTCCACAATCCAAATGACCCGGGACAAATCAGTCCCTACGAAGCACTTTCTACCGCATTGGCTTCTACCGTTGGAATGGGCAATATTGCGGGCGTAGCTGCAGCGATTAGCATTGGGGGCCCGGGAGCACTCTTCTGGATGTGGGTCACTGCTTTTGTTGGAATGTCTACTAACTTCTTTACCAGCACGTTATCAGTGATGTACCGCGGGAAAGATTCAAACGGGGTAATTCAAGGAGGGCCCATGTATGTAATCCGTGAAGCACTTGGCAAGCCATTTTATCCGCTGGCGGTATTATTCTGTCTGTGCGTTATGATTGGATGTTTGCCAATATTTCAAGCGAATCAGCTTACTCAAGCTATCGTTGATATTGGAATTGATTCACCGGAAATGAAAGCTGCTTCATTTTCATTAGCAGGTATTGAAGTTAACATCGCCAAGTTTGTCATTGGTATCGTTTTAACCATCATTTCAGGAGTTGTAATTATTGGCGGTATTCAGCGCATTGGAGTTTGGGCCGGAAAGATGGTTCCTCTCATGATTGTAATTTATTTTTTCTCTGTAGTAGCGATTCTGTTAATCAACTTTGACAAAGTGCCGCATTATTTTGCCCTGATTATAACAGATGCTTTTGCTGCAACCAATTATCATGGAAGTCCGGCATTAGGCGGAATGGTGGGAGGCCTTATTGTGGCAGGCGTGCGCAGAGCCTCGTTTTCAAATGAAGCGGGTATTGGAACAGCACCGATGGCATTAGGAGCCTCTCAAAGTTCTGAACCGATTCGCGAAGGATTAGTTTCGATGCTCAGCCCAGCCATTGATACCTTACTGGTTTGCTCCCTTACCGCTCTCGCTATCTTAGTTACAGGTGTATGGGATGTGGAAGGAACCCGTGGATTAGGTGTTACACTTACTGCCAATGCCTTTAACGCAGCCATGCCAGGCATAGGCAAGTACTTGCTATTACTTTGTGCATTCTTTTTTGCGATCACTTCACTCTTTTCCTATAGTTATTATGGGAACAAGGCTCTTTCATTTTTGGTGGGTGTAAAGGCTGCTCGTTACTATGACTATTTTTATCTGGGCACCATTATTTTTGGAGCAATCGTGTCTATGAACTTGGTCATAAATATCATTGACATTGCTTATGCCCTGATGGCTATCCCAACCATGATATCCGGGTTTATTCTCGCGCCCAAGGTGCTTGTCGAGGCGAGATCTTATTTTAAGCGAATGAAGGCAGAGGGCAATTTGTAAATCAGGCAACTAACCCTTGCTCTTTGTGCTTGAGCGGGTAATCAAACAACCCCTGCTCTTTGATCGCTTCTTCCACCTTATGTGGAACAAACTTTTCCCAGCCAGATTCGCCCTTGCGAATCATTGCCAACACATTATCAGAGATGATATTCAAATTGGCAACATTTGCATCGTGGATGTCTTCAAGCTTATTGCTATCCATCAAATAGCGAAAAAGGCTTTTCAAATTGATGGGGAGGTCGGCTTCAAAATCTTTTAATGTAAAAAGACTTCCGTCATTTCGTAAGGCGGGGTATATGTACAGTTTGATGTTAGTGCCGAACAAGGAACCAAAGCACTCTAAAATTCCACCGCGTAGATTTTCATAAGTCTTCTCATCAAATACTTTTTGCAGTGCATAGATTCCCATCACCATTCCCGTCTTTCTGCCTTTGGTTATCTTAGATAGATAATCGACAAGGCGATAGTACTCAAAATAATTGGACACCATCACATTCTGTCCCAATGAACAAACAATATCCGCACGATGCAGGAAGTCCTTTTCATCAATTACACCCTCTGCACTCAAATCGTTCAATGTCAACTCTGTGATCGTAACGATTTTAGAGCGGTCCACATCGGGTTCGTTTTTAAAGTGCCTCCTGGACGTAAGCAGCATGTCTACATTGACATGTGTCACTGGTCGAAATCTTCCACGCAACACCAATACATTTTTTTTGTACAAATATTCAGATGGTTGCATCACTTGTCCATCGGGCCCGAACATCGCTGCTTTGGTCAATCCGTTCTTCACCAACTTCAGCGCCATCAATCGGTTATCGACATGGCCAAAATCAGGCCCGTGGATACGAAACATGTCTACCTCCATTCTTCGAATAGTAAGCCCGTCCAGCAAAGAAGAAATGATTTGCTCGGGCTCTTTGAGAAACATACAGGCATAGAGGAGATTGACACCTACAATGCCCAGCGAGACTTGCTGTTGCAATGGATCGTTGTCATGCATCTTGACGTGAATCACGCAGTCATTAGGCTCTGCTTTTGGAGTGAGCTGAAACCGCAACCCAATCCATCCGTGACCGTGATTTGTTCGCTCGAAGTTTAATACCTCAACCGTATCAGCAAATGCAAAAAAACGTGTCTCCTCAATGCGATGAGGTAATCGCTCAGGTAATAAAGGATATTCGTGCGACAACATTCTCATGAGTCGGTCTTCGCACACATAGCGATCGCCAACCCCATAAATAGCATCCGAAAATTTCATGTCATAGGCTGACATCGTTTTGGCGATGGTTCCTGAAGCTCCGCCCACCTTGAAAAAATTGGCAGCTACTTCTTGCCCCGCCCCTATTTCGGCAAAGGAGCCGTAGATAGATTTGCTAAGATTTATTCGTAGTGCCTTTTCTTGCGTGGTCAACTTTTTTGCCTCTTCCATCCGATTGCTATTCATTGGTAAATATCCATGTTAATGTCGCCAATTACAACGTTTTTTTGTTGCTAAGAGTTTAACGAGTATTTTGCCGCACAATTATACGTCTATGTCAAACAGATGAAGTTTTTCAGGAAGGATAGGATTCATCTTAGCGGCTGCAGGGTCTGCTGTAGGATTAGGTAACATCTGGCGGTTTCCTTACTTGGCAGGCACTAATGGTGGAGCTGGCTTTCTATTAATTTATCTGATTTGTATCTTATTGCTCTGCTTTCCCGTAATGGTGGGTGAAATTGCTATTGGCCGAAAAGCAGGCACAGATGCTTATGGCTCCTATCAAAAACTTGGGGGAGGTAAGTGGGGATACCTGGGTCT
>JABFSY010000518.1 GCA_013140395.1 Cyclobacteriaceae bacterium | reverse complement strand
GTATAGGTACTGTCATTCTTATCCGAAAGCCAAAGTTTAAATTGATAATGTTGAATATCGATATTGAAATTTTTGGGATATCTATCGGCACGGCAGAAACTTGGAAGGAATAGGCCTACTACGATAACAACAGCGCTTGAGAGATTTTTCATTTTTGTATAATTGTCTAGCTCAATAAATCAGTAAGAAAACTGCGTGGCACCAGTCTGTCGAACTACTTGCAAAAAAAGTATCACTTAATAATATGCACCCAGCTTTTGCATGTCGCGAAATCCTGAATACTCAGATGCATATAATACACGCCTCCCTCGATGTCACGTGCATCCCAATCGTTTTTGTAATTAGCCGATTCAAAAACATTTTTCCCCCAGCGATCTACCACGCTCAATTGCAGCGTTAGCCCTATTGTTGCCGGATCTATCATTTTGGGTCCAATCCTGACTATAAATGTATCATTTAAACCTGGAGAGGACTCAGGTGTAAATACATTCGGGACAAATAGTTTAAGAATTGGTAATTGAACTTCATCTTCGAAAAAACAGAATTTTCGCTGTGCGATTAATCTCAGCTGGTAAATGCTATCCTTTTTATAAAAATGCTCCACGTCTCTATCCTCAGAAATTGTTCCATCGCCAAAGTCAAAGCGGAAGGTAACGTCATCTTTTGGGGGCGTCAAGTTCTGAACAATGACATTTGGTCGATCAATACAATTTGCTTTAATACGATGCTGCCAACTCAATTCGACTTTGTTGACTAAGCTCACCTTTACAGTATCCTTTTTAGAACAGCCATTTCCATCAGTAACAGTAACGAAATATTTTGTGTTTTTATCTGGCTTTACGATAGGCGAGGGGCTGGTTGAAGTAAATAAAGGATCTTCGCTTGACCACTTGTAGGTACTCCCCCCAGGAGCCATCAACAAATGGGTAGCGCCTTCGCAGATTTCCACATCATCTTCCGCCTTAATTGTATTTCTAAAATAATTGATCACCTTGAACGTGGAATCGGTTTGACTACACGTACTCAAATCTGTGATTTTAAGTTTGACTTTGTACTGACCCGGTTGTTTGTATTGGTGAATAACAAATCTTGGATCATCAACGTCTTGGTTAACAATAGTTCCATCACCTAGGTCCCATGCGAAAATTCGCCCGCCAGTACTTAGGTTTTGAAAAACAATTGAGTCTGGATAACAAACATTGTTGAACCCTGGCTTAGACAAGGCTAAGTTGTTTGTATTAAAGATGGCTCTTAGCGAAGATAAATCAAATTTGAATGCGGCATTGTTGCAATTTGGGCTTCTGTTAAGTCGAGATTTCGCATTTGGTGTTGTTGGAAAATCCGATGTTGATTGGCCGGTAGTATTTCCAAACTGGCAACCAGAGCACACTGAGTGATATACAATGCCAAACTTATCGAAACGCGAGGTGCCTCCATCAACATGTGTTTTGGAAGTGCCCCCGCCCAGGTAGGTTGAATATACTAGCTGAGTGGCATCGCCATTTAATACCATAAAATAAAAGTCAGAGCCAGATGTTGTTTTCTGAAAGGCATCGTTGGTGATAGGCATGCCGAACGTAGTGCTTGGCCAGAAACCAATACCAGAATTGACAACGCCTCCCCATCCTGCCATGTAAATATTGTCACAGTCATTCACCAAAAATGCAGTGGGGGAGATGTTAGGAATAATCGAGCCGCTGCTAGACCCCGAACCAAAAGTGGTGGAGAATTGCAACGTGCTTAAATCAGCGGAAAATTTTTGCAGAAACTGTCCGCTGTTTGGATTGCGATAGACTCCGGGCGTAATCGGTATTTGACCAGTCGTTTGTCCATAGCAAAATACATTTCCTGAAGAATTCAGGTCGATGAAGTAAACTTGATCGAATTGGGTTGTACCAGTAAGTGTGGCATTCAGTATTGCACTTCCATCTGCAGCCACACGCGCAATCCAGCCATCAACAGTGCCGTTAAAAATAGTTTGGTAGGCACCAGTAGTTGTAGGGAAATTAGTACTAGTAGTGCCCCCAGCCAACAAGATGTTTTTGTTCGCATCAAATTTGATCGAGTAAGCCGCATCAAAACCGGATCCGCCCAGATAGCTGGACCAAATAATGGTAGATAAATCAAAAGCCAATTTTACAACCACTCCATCGGTAGTACCTCCATCAAAAGAACTATCAAATCCGTTGACTGTTGGGAAGTCAGCAGATCCCGTGACTGAACTGATATACACGCTCCCCAAATCATCGGTGATTATATCGCCCCGCATTTCATCTCCATAGTTGGCGACCAGTAGGCCTCCCGATTGCTTGGGTAAATTCAACCCATCGTTACCGGATCCTCCAAGGAACGTGGATCCAACCAACCTGTCTCCCTGTGGTGATAGGCGAGTAACCACAATATCCCACTGGTCGTCTGAAAACAATACTCGATTAAAAATTGTCGTGCCTAGATTAAACGTTCTATCAAACGAAGTAGCACCGGTAGGGTAGTCGGACGATCCAGAGATGCCAAGCACGACCAAATCGCCTGTTGTCTTGTCAACCACCAGACTTTCGGGAGAATCGTTACCTGAACCACCCAGGTGAGTAGCGTATAGAAACCTCGTGCCTGCTGAATCATATTTAATGATGGCCATATCAAAACTTCCCCGATTGTTTGTTTGAAAAGCACCCGTTGTGGCAGGGAAAAACCCGCCAAGGTTTTGCTGCGTCACACCAGCCGAGTAAAGTGTTCCATGTTCACCGGGTGTTGCTGTACTACCCCAATTGTCGGCAGTGGACCCCGAGTAGGTTGAAAAAATCAAAAGAGGGTCGATAACCAACGTGCGACATTCGTTATAGTCGTTGGGAAATGAAAAGGAGGTTGCCTTGTTTTGAAGATTGTACTCACTTGCTACTATTTGTCTGGTGTTATTGTCATCAAGCTGATAAGAAAATGGTATTACTTCTGTCAGCAAACCCACATTCGTTTCAATTTTCAGCGAACTATTTATTTTCTCGATGCCATCTATGCCACAGTATTCAATTTTGATTTGGGAAGGGTCGGCTTCCGGCCTTACGATGAAGTCGTATTTGAGGTTACTGCCAACGGAAGAAACACGAAAATCAATTCCGTTATACACGTTTTGATAAAGGATCGATGGATAGGCCAATACCTTGGTAGCCCATCGGCAAGAATCGCTGCCCAGGAAATAATTTGTATAGCCATCCAGTGGCTTCTCTACGATTGCCTTTGCCTGAGAATTGGATCCTATTAAATTTATCAGAAAGTAATGGCCTGTTACCGGCTCACTAGACCGTTGGCCATCAGATTCGTTGATGGTTCCATGGCTCGCCAGGTGGCGGTGCTCCATTTCTTCCAAATCTAAGAGCAAAACAGAAAAGCCTTTTGCCGATACACCCACACGGCCCCCTGGCACCTGAGCCTCGAAATCTATGTCGCTATTCCATTGGCCATTGTTCTCAATAAACTTAAGGCCATCGGCATTCTGGCCAATTGTGTAGAATGTAACGAATAAGAAAAGGAATGTAAAACGCATGCCAGCTCAAATTTACCAATTTCATACAATGCGAGAAATAGCTTTTGCTTTGTCTGTGGGTTTATAAACATTGCTTCGCGCTACGGGTGATTTGGGTGAGCTTGATTGTCGCCAAAAGAAAATCAAGAAGCAGAAAATCTTCAGTCGACAAGACTTGGATATAGTGTATTTGTGAGGGTCACTGGTGCTACCATTTTATATTTATTACTGACGATATACAGTCTATTTCGTGACCTAGATGTTTGTGAATTACCGTTAAAATAAGTAATTTAACCTAGATTAAATCAATCAATAAATTGAGTTTAAAAGAGACCAAGTATTGATTTTTTACTTTATCATTACTATTTGAAATAGCTTGATATGAAAGTGCTTTTTTACACGCGCGAATATCCGCCCTATGTTTATGGAGGAGCTGGTGTTCACGTAGAATACCTGGCCCGCGAATTATCTAAGTTAATGGAAGTGGAAGTGCGATGTTTTGGCGATCAGGACAACAGTGCTGAGCAGTTGTGCATACTCGGATTCAACTCTGATTCACTTTCTCTTACCGATACAAAGGCTGAGTTAGCCCCTATCTTTAAAACCCTAACTACCTGCATTCAAATGAACAGCGGTTCGATGAATGCCGACCTCGTGCACTGTCACACCTGGTATGCTCAGTTTGCCGGCATTTTATCAAAACTCTGCTATGGCACACCTCTCGTGATTACTACTCATTCGCTGGAACCTCTTAGACCGTGGAAGCGGGAACAGTTGGGTAGGGGATATGATGCTTCATCATGGATCGAAAAAACAGCCCTTGAAATGGCCGATGCCGTCATTGCCGTCTCTCAGGAAACCAAACAGGATGTACTGAAATACTTTAATGTTGATGAAAAAAAGGTAAGCGTTATTTATAACGGTATTGACTTGGATGAGTATGCCGTCACTACCGATACGCAAGCACTCGACAAATTCGGAATAGATAAATCAAAACCGTATGTACTTTTTGTCGGCCGCATTACTCGGCAAAAGGGAATCATACATCTGGTAAACGCCATCAAGTACATTGGCAGCGATACGCAAATTGTTTTATGTGCCGGTGCGCCAGATACCGAAGAGATCGGCCGCGAAATGAAACAACGTGTAGGAGAGGTTCAGAAAACCAGGAGTAATGTGATCTGGATCGCTGAGATGGTCAGCAAAAAAGATGTCATCCAATTGTATTCGCATGCAGCAGTGTTCTGCTGCCCATCTATTTATGAACCGTTTGGGATCATCAACATTGAAGCGATGGCGTGCAAAACCGCTGTCGTGGCAAGTAGTGTGGGTGGTATCAAAGAAGTAGTGGTGGATGGCGAAACAGGAATTCTCGTGCCATTGGAACAAGAAACGACAGCTCCGTTTGAAGCTGCCCGTCCTGACCAATTCGCAAGAGATTTGGCCAATGGGATTAATAGACTTATGAGCGATAAAAAATTAAGAGAAAGCATGGGCGTTCTTGGAAGAAAAAGAGTAGAAGACTATTTTGACTGGAAGGCGATCGCCCAACAAACACAGCAACTGTATAAAAAAATATTGGGTCATGATAAATGATGATGTTATTGCGATTATCCTGGGCGGTGGCCAGGGATCGCGCTTGTATCCATTGACAGCCAAGCGTTCTAAACCGGCTGTACCCATTGCCGGGAAATACCGATTGGTCGATATCCCCTTGTCGAATTGCATCAATTCGAATATCAGTAGGATGTTCGTCCTCACACAGTTTAACTCCGCCTCGCTTAACCGCCATATCAAGAATACTTACAATTTTAGTTTGTTCAGCCGGGCGTTTGTTGATGTATTGGCTGCCGAGCAAACGATGTCCAACAAGAATTGGTTTCAGGGTACAGCCGATGCCGTGCGTCAAAGCATGCACCATTTTCTTAATCACGAGTTTAAATACGTATTAGTTCTTTCCGGGGATCAGTTATATCAGATGGATTTTAATGTGCTGATTGAGCGACACATTGAGAGTGGTGCCCGAATTTCCATTGCTACGCTGCCGGTTAAAGCAGAGGAGGGTGTTGAGTTTGGTATTATGAAGACCAATCAAGAGAATATGATCACTAGCTTTATTGAAAAGCCGAATGCCGATGAAATTCTAAAATGGAAATCAGAGGTGAGTGATTATATGAAATCCGAAGGTCGTTTTTACCTGGCTTCAATGGGTATCTATGTGTTTGACCGAGATTTGTTGATCGAGCTCATGAATGACCCAAGCACGAATGATTTTGGAAAAGAAATCATTCCTCAATCCATTGGTAAACACAAGGTACTTAGTTACCAATTTGAAGGATATTGGACGGACATCGGAAACATACGTTCCTACTATGAAGCCAACCTGGGCTTTACCGATCCTATTCCAAGCTTTAATTTATTTGACAATCGGAAGCGTGTTTATACCCATGCGCGAATCCTCCCTACTTCTAAAATTTCGGGTACAATGATTGTTGACTCTGTCATTGCAGACGGAGCCATCATTCATGCCGCAAAAATTGAACGATCTGTCATTGGTGTAAGATCAAGAATTGGAAAAGGAAGCACCGTTATTAAAACATACATGATGGGCAGCGATTCCTACCAAACGCTACTTGAAATAGCCGCCAAACCAGGCGACATCTTGATGGGTATTGGAGAAAACTGTCATATCGAAAATGCTATTCTCGATAAAAGCTGCAAGATCGGAAATAACGCAACGATCATCGGTGGCCCACACCTTCCCAATCAGGAAACCGATTTGTATGTGATTGCCGGAGGAATTGTGGTGGTGAAAAAGGAAGCTACGATACCACCTGGTTTTGTGCTAAAATGACAGAAGCCTTCCCGATTGAATCAAGCTGCTTCCAGCTTATACCCTTTGCCGTGAACATTAGTAATTCTCAGCGCAGGATCGCTGCTTAGTTTCTTTCGAAGTTTAGATACAAACATATCC
>JABFSY010000287.1 GCA_013140395.1 Cyclobacteriaceae bacterium | reverse complement strand
CAGAAAACTTTTTTCTAAATAATCAGTTTTAATCAATTCTTTTTATCAGTTGTAAATCAGCCAATTAGTTCGGTTGTCGCTGATTCTCTTTGCTGTACTCTCCATTCTATTCTACGAGGAATTCTCGCAGAAAAATATTTTCTTCGAACTCGACATTGGCGTTTGCCAGTAGAATTTTTAAGTCAGACCCGATAAATTTTTCATCTTTGCGCCCGCCTTACGTTGTAGTGCGGAGGGCTGGCGACTAAACTTTTAAGTCTTGAACCGATATGGCTAAGGAAACAAGTGAATATGATGAATCCAGTATCCGATCCCTTGATTGGCGAGAGCATATACGCCTCAGGCCGGGTATGTACATTGGTAAGTTGGGCGATGGCTCAGCCAAAGACGATGGTATTTATGTGTTGGTAAAGGAAGTCATTGACAACTGTATCGATGAACATATGATGGGGTATGGCAAAACCATCGATGTAAAGATCACCGATCAGCACGTGATGGTGCGAGATTATGGTAGAGGCATACCGCTAGGAAAAGTGGTAGATGTTGTTTCAAAGATAAACACTGGGGCTAAGTACGACTCGGGCGCTTTTCAAAAGTCGGTTGGGTTAAATGGCGTTGGTACCAAGGCGGTTAATGCCTTATCAAATTTCTTTAAGGTACAAGCTTTCCGCGAAGGCCAAACCAAACTGGCAGAGTTCAAGAAGGGTGTCCTTACGGCCGATCCTAAAGTAGGCAAGAGTGACGAGAAGAATGGGACTTTGGTAGAATTTGAACCGGATAACACCATGTTCAAGAACTACCATTTCATTCCAGAATATTTGGACGATTTGATGTGGAACTATGCGTTCCTAAATGCCGGACTTACGATCAACTATAATGGCAGAAAGTTCTTTTCAAAAGATGGTCTACTTGACTTATTGAAGCAAAAAGCCGATGCCGAGGAAATGCGCTACCCAATAATTCATTGCAAGGGCAATGATATTGAATTTGCATTGACTCACGGAAATCAATATGGAGAAGAGTATTACTCATTCGTAAACGGTCAAAATACAACCCAGGGAGGCACTCACCTGGCCGCTTTTCGCGAAGGTGTGGTAAGGGGTATTCGTGACTTCTATAAAAAAGATTTTGACGCAGCAGATATCCGCGCAAGTATCGTGGGTGCAGTTGCCGTACGTGTCCAAGAGCCTGTATTTGAATCACAAACAAAGACCAAACTAGGATCGATTAACATGGCGCCCGAAGGCGGCCAAAGCGTAAAGAACTTTGTGGGTGATTTTGTAGCAAAAGAATTAGAAATTTATCTCCACAAGAATCCCGCTTCGGCCGATGCCCTGCAGAAGAGAATTTTGCAGTCAGAGCGCGAGCGAAAGGAAATTGCCGGTATTAAAAAATTAGCCAATGAACGTGCGAAGAAAGCCAATCTCCATAACAAGAAACTGAGAGATTGTCGTTTTCATTTTGATGATGAAAAAGGAGAGAAGGGGATGGATTCAGTGGTCTTTATTACTGAGGGAGATTCTGCTAGCGGGTCGATCACTAAATCGCGCAATGTGGAAACGCAGGCTGTCTTTAGTTTGCGTGGAAAGCCATTGAATTGCTACGGCCTGACCAAAAAAGTGGTGTACGAAAACGAGGAATTCAATCTGCTTCAGCATGCACTCAATATTGAAGATGGGTTGGATGGCTTGCGCTACAACAAAGTGATTATCGCCACTGATGCCGATGTGGACGGGATGCATATTCGACTTTTGTTGATGACCTTCTTTCTACAATTTTTCCCTGATCTGGTGAAAGCAAATCACGTCTATGTGTTAGAGACGCCTCTGTTTAGAGTTAGGAATAAAAAAGAAACCATTTACTGCTACAGTGAAGAAGAGAAACAAGATGCTGTGACGAAATTGGGTAATAAGCCCGAAATCACCCGCTTCAAGGGCTTGGGCGAAATTTCTCCCGATGAGTTTGGAAAGTTTATAGGGGAAAACATCCGCTTACAACCTGTACTGCTAAACAAGGAAAGTCATTTAGCCAAGTTGCTGGAGTTCTACATGGGCAAAAATACACCCGATCGTCAGGAGTTTATTATTGAAAACCTGAGGATCGAATTGGATAAAGTAGAGATAAAAGAAGTTGAGGCTGAGGTTGAAACAGCAGAATAGTAGTTTGATTTTTAATTGACTGGAAGAATGGCTAAAAAGCAAATACCTAACGAAACAACAGACAAAGACGGGAACGTTCATTCGATCGCGATTGATGGCATGTACGAAAATTGGTTTCTGGACTACGCTTCGTATGTGATCCTGGAGCGTGCTGTTCCACGAATTGAGGATGGACTAAAGCCGGTACAACGCAGGATAGCTCATGCCATTAAAGAAATGGATGATGGCCGTTTTAATAAAGTGGCCAATGTGATCGGTAGCACTATGCAGTATCATCCCCATGGTGATGCTGCTATTGGTGAGGCGATTGTTAATATAGGACAGAAAGATTTATTACTTGATACACAAGGTAACTGGGGTGACGTTCGCACGGGAGATAGTGCGGCCGCGCCTCGATACATTGAAGCGAGGCTTTCGAAGTTTGCGTTAGATGTGGTGTATAACCCGCAGACTACCGAATGGCAGCTTTCGTATGACGGGCGAAAAAAGGAGCCTGTTACACTTCCGGTGAAATTCCCATTGCTACTCGCACAAGGTGTTGAGGGTATCGCAGTAGGGTTGTCGACCAAAATCCTGCCTCACAATTTTTGTGAGCTGATTAAAGCGTCCATTGATATTTTGAAAGGGAAGAACCCGAAAATCTACCCTGATTTTCCTACTGGCGGCATTGGTGATTTCTCGGAATATGAACAAGGTTTTCGTGGAGGCAAGATAAAAGTTAGAGCAAAAATTGAAATAGAAGATAAGAAGACCTTGCTCATCAAAGAAATTCCTTTTGGTACCACTACGGCTTCGCTGATGGAGTCCATTGTGAAGGCGAGCGAGAAGGGGAAGATCAAGGTGAAGCAAGTAGTGGATAACACCGCTAAAGACGTTGAAATTTCGGTGAGCCTGCAAGCGGGCATTTCCCCTGAGATTGCGATTGATGCACTCTATGCATTTACAGATTGCGAAGTTTCTATTTCTCCTAATGCTTGCGTCATTGTGGCTGACAAGCCGCAGTTCATGAAAGTGAATGAGATTTTGAAGTATAATACTGAGCTGACGGTAAAGCTTCTAAAACAAGAACTGGAGATCCGAAAAGCCGAGCTAATGGAGAAGATATTGTTCTCTTCGTTGGAAAAGATTTTCATTGAAAAAAGAATTTATAGAAATATTGAAGATGTCGAAACTTTTGAAGAGGTAATTACAACTGTTGACAAAGGACTGAGGCCCTATAAAAAACAATTCTATCGGGAGATTACTCGTGATGACATCTTGCGCTTGCTGGAGATTCGGATCAAACGCATTTCTAAATACGATTCGTTTAAAGCGGATGAGTTGATGCGTGATTTGGAGAAAGAACTGAAAGAAACACTACATCATCTCAAACACTTAACTGACTACGCGATTGCTTATTATCAAAATCTGTTAGATAAGTATGGTAAAGGGCGTGAGCGAAAAACAGAGATTAAGAGTTTTACCTCAGTCGCTGCTACGGAGGTAATCGCCAACAACCAAAAACTATATGTAAACCGTGAAGATGGTTTTATTGGCTGGAGCTTGAAAAAGGACGAGTTTATTGCTGATTGTTCTGAATTAGATGATGTGATTGTGATTCGTAGGGATGGCAAAGCGAAAGTAAGTCGCATCAATGAAAAAGTGTTTATGGGCAAGGACATTTTGCACGTGGGCATTTGGCGTAAAGGTGATGAGCGAATGATCTACAATCTCGTTTATAGTGACGGCAAGGGCGGAATTACGTATGCCAAGCGTTTTGCCATGCCTGCGATTACGCGAGATAAAGAATATAATCTTGATATGGGAAATCCCAATAGCAAGGTGCATTACCTGAGTGCCAATCCAAATGGGGAAGCGGAAGTGGTTGAAGTTAAGTTGACACCAGCAAGTTCGGCCCGTAAAAAGATTTTTGATTTTGATTTTTCAGAGTTGGAAGTGAAAGGGAGAGGGGTACGTGGTAATATGATTACAAAATATCCTGTGCGTAAAGTAGATTTTAAAGAATCGCGAGGTTCGACATTAAGCGGATTGGATTTGTGGTTTGATGAGGCAAGCGGCCGATTGAATAAAGATAAGCGTGGTAAATATGTTGGAAAATTTGATGGAGACGATCAGATCATAGCCATCACGAAAAGTGGTACGTACAAAATTACCAGCTATGAATTGACGAATCGCTACGAACCAGAAAAAACCATTCTAGTACAGAAGTACAATCCTAAAAAAGTGGTTACAGCTGTTTATTTGGATGGCGAAAGCAAACAGTATTTTGTTAAACGATTCTTAATCGAGACTAATACATTAGATAAAGAATTTGGTTTTATTTCCGAAGGCATTGGCTCACGGTTGGATTATGCCAGTACTTCGGATTCGCCAGAGATTGAGATGGACGTGGTTAAAGGGAAAGGGAAGGATAAAGAGGCGGAAGTGGTAAGTCTGGATGAGATTGTCGATGTGAAAGGTTGGAAGGCATTGGGAAATCGATTGTCGCAATACAAGGTGACTAAGATTAAGTCACTGGAAGATCCCGATGAAACTGGCTTTGAAGAGGGCGACTCGGATAACGATGTGGCGACTGTTGAAACCTCAAAAAGTTCTCAACCGTCAAAAAAAAAATGGGAAGAACCAGAGGAGGGAGAGCAAGCAAGCCTCTTCGAGGAAAGTCAGTCCCAAGCAAATCAAAACCAGCCGCTCGTCAACGGCCAGCCCCCAAAGCCAAAGGAAAAAAAGCCAACAGCCGAGCAAGCAAACCTCTTCGAGGAAGACCAAAGCCAAAAAAAGGAAGTAAAAAAAGATGATGATGAAAAGGGGTATACCCCTGGACAAACCGTTGAACTGGATTTTTAACAAGTCAAAATGAAGTTATTGACGACAGTATTATTTTCAATTTTGGTGATGGCTGCGTTTGGCCAAGAGATAACGGTTCAAGGAGATGTAATTGATGCATTGACCAGAAAGCACATCAAGTCGACAATTCGTTATAAAAGCTACCCTACTGGCGGGATATCGGGAAGATCCAGTGACAGCACGTTTTCATTTACCATCTTTGGTTCGTCCAAGTATCAGGTTACTGCTGACGCGGAAGGGTATATTCCACAAACTATAATTGTTGACCCAAAAGAAGCAGTGAGTAACGTTATTGATAGGGATATTTCATTGACGTCTACTGGCCGAGCCATACGATTGGATCATCTTATTTTTGAAATGGGGAGAGCTGTCATCAACCCTAAGTCTTATGCAAGTTTGGATGAGGTGGTAGCGATGATGAAAGACAATACGAAAGTAGTTATCCAATTGGAAGGTCACACCGACAATATTGGAAATGCGGAAAAGAATATGGAGTTATCTCGAGATCGTGTCGAGGCTGTAAAGAAGTATTTAACTTCTAAAGGAGTTTCAAAGGACCGGGTAAAGACCAAAGCTTTTGGCGGAACACAGCCTCTATCGACAGAAGGAACAGAACAGGCAAAGGCACTCAATAGACGTGTAGAGATGCGCGTGCTAAAAGATTAATTCTTAGCATCGTTGAAACCATTCTAATTTGTTACCACAGCAACTTCTTCTGATTCAACTTCTTCAAATATTTTGAAGTGGGCTAATTTTCTAAAAATTTCTGCGCTGGGTCGGGGGGTCCTTTCTTTTGTGTCCAGATTACACTCGTAAAGTCCAAATCGCTTGGTAGGCCCCAGATGCCATTCAAAATTGTCCCAGGTACTCCAATGAAAGTAACCCCGGATGTCTATGCCATCTTGCAATGCCTGATGTAAAATCTTGGCGTAGTCACCGATCGATTGTTGCCTAAGCTCATCGGTTTGTTGGCAAATCCCATTTTCCGTAATGATGATTGGCTTTCGATACTTTTTCCAATACCGATCGATACATGTTCTCATTCCTTCCGGGTGATACTCCCACATATCGTCATGAATCACACCTAATTTTTTCATTTTGTCGGGTGTTTCCAAATAGGTAATTGGCATAGGGTCATGTGGGATTCGCGCATAATAGCTCATCCCAAAGAAATCTACTTTGGTAAACCGATCAGGAACCCACTCCATAAACCACCAGTCACTAAGTTTTGACGTAAACCAGCCCAATGTGTTTTCTGCAGAGAAGATTGTTGTGTTGTTTGAAATGCCAACGGGTTGATGAGGGAATTTTTCTTTAATGTAGTCGTACACCAAGTCATGCGCCTTACCCATATTTTTCACGGCCGTAGCAGCGAGTACCGGATTTGTTCTAAAAGGTGGAAAAGCGCCAGTAATCCATCCGAAACTGGCATATACATTAGGCTCATTAAATGTATTCCAGTAGCTCACATAATCGCCAAATTGATCAACCACCTTTTTGGCGAAGTCC
>JABFSY010000257.1 GCA_013140395.1 Cyclobacteriaceae bacterium | reverse complement strand
TGCTTAGATGCACGGTTTTTTAGGGCTTTAGCCATTTTTGCTTGCACTTGATTAGTGCTAAGTTCAAAAAAAATTAGCTCTGTAGCCCCATTATAAACTATTTGAGTTTTTCAGCAGACCCTAATTATCTATTCTTTTAAATGGAATCGTTTCAAAATCCTCCGCCTTGGGGAAATCTGCAAATACCTGCTGAATAAAATCATTCGGGATCGCCAATTTCCTTTTGGTCATATCAATCCAGGCACCATCCATATTCAAAATAGCCGCCACCTGCCGGTCTTCCTTGTAGATATGATGACGGATACTCCATCGTGAAAAATCAGGCGTAGCTTTCGTGACGACTAAATCGACTTTCACTTGGTCTTCAAATTTTATCTCTCGCTTGAATAGCGCCTCTTCACGAAAGAGAATTGGACCAATTCGCAATTCCTCAAATTTCAAATTGGTTAACCCGTGCTGCGAAAAACAGGCGATACGAGTTGTGGCTCCATAGTCGTAATACGCAGAATGGCGCAAGTGACGGTTTTGGTCAATATCAGACCAGCGAATTTGAATGGGTATTTCGAATCTATTCATTTGTTGTTGATTATCTCTTTAACAACCGAAAGCGACTTTAGCTCTCCAAAATTATCCACATGAGTGGCATAGAAACGAAGTAGCACATCCAATAAGTTTCTACGTTGCACCTGATTCATCGGAATGGCGAAATCAAAGTTTGCAGCAAGAAGCTGCTGAAGAATTTTTTCCTCCACGTCATCTGCAAAAAAGGGCGTTAAGATTTCTTCTGGCTGATGAGCCCCAAAGCCCAAATGACGGCTCAACTGGATCAAGAACAACAAATGAAAATTCTCGACATTGCGCTGCAATTGATCAAGTGCAATAAATGCATGAAACAAAAACTGCCCCAATTCCTGGGTGTGCGATTGCTCCTTCACGGCCCGGTTGATGACTTCGTTCAAAAATAACGCGATCGTTGATTTCTTAAAATCGCTCGTCAATGTTTGATAAGGATGGAAACACTTCACCTCCTTAATCCGTAAAATGTTTGCATTCTCTTTGTGATAGACAACCAACTCTAACAAAGTGAGTGGCTGATACAAAGCAATCTTACCTTTCCCTGTCTTACTACGAGCACTATTGACGATGTAAGTCTGTAGACCAAAATGCTCAGTGAATATCGTTACAATGATCGATGACTCAGCATACTTCGTAAATCTGAAAACAATGCCGCGCGTTTTGTGAAGCATGATCTATTTCTTTGACCCGTCGACAAAGGCCTTCCTGCTGCGCGCTTCGTACTTGTCCTTTTCACCTAACAGTACCTGTGACTTGTTTTCCGCCAAGCGAAACGAAAAAGAAGCGAGCTCGCCCGTTTGCGCACAAATGGCATGGACTTTTGTCACAAACTCAGCGACTGCCAATAGATTAGGCATAGGGCCAAACGGTTTCCCCTCGTAGTCCATGTCCAAACCTGCCACAATCACTCTTTTCCCGCTGTTGGCAAGGGTGTTGCACACTTCTACTATGGCATCGTCAAAGAACTGTGCTTCATCAATTCCCACCACATCGCAATCACCCGCCAACAACAGAATATCTCCCGCAAAATTGACAGGGGAAGAGCGAATCTCCCGCTCGCTATGAGAAACGATCTTTTGTTCGTCATAGCGCTTATCTATGGCCGGCTTGAATATTTCAACCTTTTGCTTGGCAATCAGCGCGCGATTGAGCCTTCGAATCAGTTCTTCCGTTTTTCCGGAAAACATGCAACCACTTATGACCTCGATCCAACCATTTTTATCGGGCTGGCTGTTCCTACCAATATGGGGTTCAACAAACATATCGCAAGGTAAAAAATCGAATGGAAGTATTAGTCATCTGGCTAGTGGGTTGATCTGATCATGCCTGTTTCATTGTTTTTATAGCCCATTATCTATAGTTGACGTGTGGCAATTTGCCCTCTTCTGGAACGCGAATTACAATATCTCCCATTAGTCTTGATTGACAAGCAAGTCGATCACCTGGCGCGAGTGCTCCTTGATGCAGATATTTTTTTTCCGCCAAACTAGGCTCACTCAAATTCTCTGCTCCCCTTATAACAGTCATCTTACAGGTAGTACAACGTCCCTTTCCTCCACAAGCATGCATCCAATCAATAAAATGGCTGTGCAAAATGGCCAATACCGATTTAGAAAGATCATTGGTAGCAACTTCTTTTACACCAAGGTTTTCTATTACTATCTTTACCATTCGTACCGGTTGCCACTTCTACAAATCTATGGATGAAAAAATAAGCACCAAAGCCATCACTGAATACAGCCAGGCCTATGCGGCAAAACTGGCAGATCAGTTTTTCGCAAAAAAACAGCAGATTTCGGGCGTTGAAATTTTGTCTCTTTGTGATGTCAAGCAAGTCAACCTATTTGTCGTTCGAGAACTAATGAACATATGGAGCCACGAAACAGAAAAAATAAAAAGCCCCTATTTTGACTATGAAACTGACGAAGTAAAGACAGCTCTTGTGCAATTTCAAAATGTGCTGTCCAACCATATTTCAGTCGGTAAAGCAGATTTTCAGCACCTTTTGGAAGTCGCTATTGCAAAGACCATTCAGTTGATCTTATCGCCCTATGACTTCTATTCTGAAACGCTTGAAAGCTACGGGAAAGGGTACCTAAAAACGGAGGTACTACGAAAAGAATTAAAGTATTTGAAGATAAATAAGGCGCCACTGGAAAATCTACTATCCAAGCTGGAGGAACGAAAGTCAGAATTAATTACCGGCAATGAAGCCTTTGCGTTGTTGGATCACATTCTGGAGGAAGTCAACTTCACACCAGAAGATCTCGAGCAACACCTAAGTCAATTTTCAAAATTGCTACCGTTGAAAGTTGAATCCCTTTTTGACCAACAGTCAATCGCCAAAATCAATGAGAAGAAAGTCGTAGGGCCAACAAAAGCGTTTTCAGAACTGCCTCTTCCTCCAAAAGACACCAAGTCTAATAACCCCACAAAATTAAAACCAAACCGACTGAGAGATAATCTGACCATCAATCAGAAATTTATGTTTACAAAAATTCTGTTTAAGGGGGATTTTGAGATCTTCTCAGAAGAGATCGAGAAAATTGAATCAATGCCCTCATTGAATCATGCATTAGCTCATTTGGGCGATAGTTATCCAGCGTGGGACCGGGAAAGCGAGGAGTATGAAGAGTTTTTAGAGGTACTAGAAAAGCGTTTTAGTCAATCTACCTAGCTGGTCATATGCGCTGGAGAACCTGACTTCGGTGCGCATCCAGTTTTAATAAAACAAACAATAGAATTGTAAATCCCCACAATGAAGATCCACCATAACTAAAAAATGGTAGCGGGATTCCGATAACGGGAAACAAGCCAACCGTCATTCCAATATTAATGGCAAAGTGAAAAAACAAAATGCAGGCAACGCTATACCCGTAGGCTCGGGCAAATCGACTCTTTTGCCGTTCTGACAAAAAGATCACCCTCAACAGAAGTGTTACAAAGAGTCCGATAACGACCAGGCTACCAATCCACCCAAACTCCTCACCAATCGTACAAAAAATAAAATCTGTGCTTTGCTTAGGAACGAAGTCAAACTTGGTTTGAGTGCCCTTCAGAAAACCCTTTCCTATAAAGCCGCCACTGCCAATAGCAATTTTTGATTGAGTCACATTCCAACCTACGCCAAGGGGGTCAATATCCGGATTGACTAGTACTTTCACCCTGTTCTGTTGATGTGGCTTTAGTACATTATTAACCACGTAGTCAACACTTACAATTACGCCACTAATCAGCAGCGCCCCAATGACCAAAATAGCAATTCGCTTGAATTTTTTCTTTCCAAAGGAAATCAATAAAATCAAAAGCAGAGCAATGGCTGCATGCAAATAAAGCGGATTAGGAACGAGAAGTGTGAGCACAAAAATGGTTGCTGCGCAAACTCCCACAATCAAAAGAAAGGGCGACATCCCTTCTCGGTAAAACACCAAAACAAAAGAAGTAAAGACCAACGCTGTACCGGTATCCTTCTGTAGCTGTATGAGTATAATTGGAACTCCAATGAGTGCAAATAGAATAGCCTGATTCCGTAGGTTATCCATCTTAAAACCAACCGACCCGATATATTTTGCAACAGCCAATGCCGTAATAAATTTTGCAAATTCAGAAGGTTGAACACCAAAAGAGCCGATCCCAATCCACGCCTTGTTTCCCCCTACCTCTTTCCCAATAAAGGGAACGAGAAAAAGAAGTGCCAATATTAGACCATAGAATAGGTAGGCAAACGTTTCATAGAAACGCATATCGATAATAATAATCACGACCACAATCACCGCTGCAGCGGCAATAAACATTAACTGCCGCCCCGAACTCAATGACAAATCCCAAATAGTCTGGTTCGCTGTTTCATCATAAATCGCAGCAAAAATATTGAGCCAGCCTAGTGTTACCAGTGCCATGAACAAAAGGATGGTTGTCCAATCGAGTTTTACCGATATGTCATCGTCTCTTTTCAATTTTTTTGATCTAAGAATTTTCCGGCCAATACATAGTCTTCAATAAACTGACGTTTTGTTTTGCCTAAAAGATATTTTTCAATCATTAAACTAGCAATAGACGCAGCCGCACGAGCACCTTGGCCCGCATCTTCCACATAAACCGAGATAGCAATTTTTGGATTATCCCTTGGTGCAAAGGCTATAAACACGGAGTGTGCAGGAAGTGGATCATTCTGCACAGTACCTGTCTTTCCACACACAATAATATCTGCTAATCGTGCCCTGTATTGCCCAGTTCCAGACTCTACCACTTGTTGCATCGCATCGACCGCAATTCTAAAGTAAGAAGAATCAATAGTTGTATAGTGCCGTTCAGTATATTTCGGCAAGGGCTTTCCATCTTTGCCCATTCCCTTTATTAAATGAGGCGTGTAATAATAGCCGCGATTTGCAATGATAGCGGCAAAATTTGCCATCTGAATCGGCACCACTAGATTCTCTCCTTCACCTATTGCGATGGAATAAATATTTGAAAACTTCCAAGGGCGATTGTCATAGGCTCGATCATAGTAGGCGGGCGTGGGAATTAATCCTCCTTTTTCATTGGGCAGGTCAATCCCTAAATTACTTCCAAACCCAAAACTGTTGATATGTTTATTCCATTCTGCAAGGCCGATGCGAGTGTCTTCAAAGGGAGAACTAGAGACTCCTTTATTGAGCATCTTACGAAGCACCCCCAAAAAATAAGGGTTGCAAGAATTTGCAATGGCTCCCCTCAAATCCTGGTTGTCATGTCCAGGATGGCAACCAATCAGAGACTTGTCGCATCGAATGCGTGTTTCTGGCGTGATCACTTTTTCTTGAAGTGCCGTCATCGCTTGTGCAATTTTGAAAATAGATCCCGGGCGATACTGCGCCATCAACGGTCTATTAAACAGAGGCTTCAGGGTATCGTTGCTGATCAATCGAAAATTAGAACTGTACCTGCTGCCTGTAAGAAGATTGGGATCGTAAGAGGGGCCTGAAACCAAAGCCAGTACCTCGCCTGACGATGGTTCAATAGCAGCGATACTCCCTGACTTGCCTTTCATCAATAATTCTCCATACTGTTGCAAATCCAAGTCAATACCGGATACCAAATTTTGACCTGGAATTGACAAGGTATCGTACGCTCCATTTTTAAACGAACCCTTCTCGACACCCTTGACATTCCTTAGTTTAAATCGCACACCTCGTTTTCCCCTGAGCTGTTCTTCATAATAAGATTCAATTCCACTCTGCCCAATATAATCACCTTGCCGATAGAAGCTTTTTTCATCCCTTTCCAGTTGATCTTTGCTAAGTTCGCTGACATAACCAAGTGCGTTAGCCAATGCGGTTGTGGTGTAGGCACGTGTCGTTCTGGCTTCGATATAAAAACCCGAAAACTCATCCAATCGGTCTTGCACTCGGGCAAAATCCAAATTAGAAAGTTGATCAATAAAGAGAGTTGGCTTTACGGGCGAATACTCCTTCCGCTTTTTCATCTCTTTGAACTTCAACCTCAGGTCTTCGCGAGAGATTTCAAAAACTTGGCAAAATTTAGTGGAGTCAAAATTCTTGATGTCTTTTACAATCGCTGTCAAATCATATTCTGGTGTGTTATAAACAATGAGCTTCCCATGCCGGTCGGTGATTAACCCACGAAACGGATATTCTACTTGGCGCAGAATTGCATTGCTGTCAGCCAGCTCCGCATATTTATTGTCAAGCACTTGAATAAAAAACAACTTGATCAGGAAGATTAAGCCAACTAATACAAAAACAAGTTGCACTATTTCACGCCTTCCTTCGTTCATCTGCGTCTATCTAAAGAAAGATACTGAAGTAAGAGCATTACCGTCATGGTAAACAGTAAGCTGCTAATTGCTGTCAACATAGTATACCAAAAAATGGCAAAGCCCGAGGCCTCCACAAAGAAAAGAACCAAATGATGGACAAAAACGAGCGGAAGAGAATAC
>JABFSY010000117.1 GCA_013140395.1 Cyclobacteriaceae bacterium | reverse complement strand
AATGAAGCCAAAGTCTTTTCTTCGTTTTGTGTTGAGCGCCTGCTGCGAAATCTGTAAACGCTCATCACGTGCTACTTTTCTTTTCAGCGATTCGGCCATCTCGCCATAGGGTGGAAGGGGAATCTTCTTATCCAATCTTATGATGTGCCAACCAATTGAAGATTTAAATGGATCTGAGATATCTCCAGGTTTAGCAAGGGCGAAGGCTGTATTTTCAAATTCAGGCACCGATGCCAATGCACCTACTCCAAAAGCCCTCAATTTTCCACCCGTGTCTTTTGTGTTCGCATCCTGAGAATTCTCTTTGCAAAGTTCATCCCAAGGCCTGCCAGCTTTCAACTGATCAAAGATTTCAAAGGCTTTGTTTTTTACTTTTGTGTCATCAGCTGTTTCGGTTCGCAAGAGAATATGCGCAACCTCTACCTCACCCCGAGCAGGTTTTTTATCGATCACTTTGAGTAGATGATACCCAAAACGAGTTCGCACAATATTGGATATTTTGCCTTTGTCTGTTTTATAGGCGGCCTCCTCAAAGGGGTAAACCATTTGCATTGCTGTAAAATAGCCGAGGTCTCCGCCATTGTACTTGGCAGATGGGTCTTCGGAAAGTTCGCGGGCTAGCTTTTCAAAATCTTCTCCACCGGCTACTCTTTTTCTGATGTCATCGATCTTTTTGTATGCTGCTAGTGTGTCTGAAGGAAAGGCATCTGGCTTGAGATTGATGAGAATGTGAGAAGCTCTCACTTCCTGAGTTAAATGATCGTAGGCTTCTTTGGTCAGCCTTTCCAAGGCATCGGGTTCTGCACGGTAGGGTTTTTTCAGGTCTTCTCGGTAGGTCTTAAATTCTTTACTAAACTTAGCCGTGGTGTCCATCCCTAATGTTCTCGCTTCCGCAACTTTCAGCTTGAAATTGATAAATAGATTTAAGTACTCATTGATTTTTACTTCGGTGAAATCTTCCGGTTTATTTTGGTGATTTTTCTTATAGAGATAAATGAATTCATCCGATAGAATGGGCGCCTTATTCACCGTAAAAAGCACTTCTGGTTTAGTTTGTTTTGATGCTTGCCCAAGGGCCAACAATGAAACAGAGCAAAGAAAGAGAATCAGCAAACAGTTGCGCATGAAACAAAAATAGAGTTGCAAAAATAGTGGAAAATTTGGAGTTAGCGGATTTCGAAAACGCAAGGTAATTCTATACCGTCTTCGTGAGGCGGCAGATATTTTTGCCATCTTCTCGCAAATACTCAACCTTGTCCATAATTGATTTTACCAACCGAATGCCCAGTCCGCCTTTTCGTTTCTCGTGTACTAAGCTATCCAGTTCCTGTTCTTTGTATTGGTTAATGTCGAACATAGAGCCATCATCGATTATTTCAAACACAAATTGATGGTGGCCGGCAATGTGAATGTTCATTGAAATCTGATGGTCTGGGTTACAGTGATGCGCATGGATCATTAGATTGGAACACATTTCATCCAACGCTAGCACAATGGCTCCCATTTCAAGATCGGAAACACCTTGCCCCTTGAGCGAGTTGCGAATGAACTCGCGCACACCTTTCAGGTTATTCAGGCTACAGCCGATGTTATACTGATAACTCATCTGCTAATTTTTTTGCCTCTGATTTGGTTTCGCGTATATTCAGCAAATCGGCCAACCCCAAAATGCTAAATGTATTTAACACTCGCTCTTTCAAACCGAAGAGTACGAGGAATACTTTTTTGTCTTTCAATTCTTCGATATAGGACATAAATACGCCTAAGCCGGCTGAAGAAATGTACTCTAATCCACTGCAGTCCACTAAAATCTTTCGGTAGCCATCACCTACGCTTTTGGCAATCGCCAAATCCAGTTCAATAGAAGAGCTAGCGTCAATTTCCCCGATAATGGCGATGATATCGGCTCCCTCTTCTTGTAGTCTTTTAATGTGAACCATAGTATTCTAACGGGTTATGTTTTTTATTGTTTTCGCTTACTGGAATTTAACTGTCATGGAGGTGTAATCATCATTAATATCTTCCGTACCAGAAAATTCATACAGGTGTTTAATTACATTTTCTTCAATTTCTTTTGAACTTTTTTGTGCGGAATCTTGTAGTGCAGCGGCCAGGCGTTCGCCACCAAATTCTTCGCCTTTTCCATTTTTAGCTTCCGTAATGCCATCGGTATACAAGACCATCACATCTCCCGGCTGATAGTCAATTTCTTGATTCTCTATAAAATTGTAATAGTCCAGACTGCGAACCATTCCCAACGCAGTGCCTTTGTCTTTTAAGAAAACAGCCTGTTTTTTAGCCGCTTGATAATAGAGCACAGGGCAATGGCCGGCTCGCGAATAATGTACTTTTTTGGTTTGTGTGTTGATGACAAAATAGGTGGCGGAAATAAAGGAACCCCGCTCGAGGCAATACACGAGCGCTTTATTGGCCTTTGCCATAAAATCTTTTGGTGTTGGCCCCTGTTGCGCCAGGCTATGAAAAATTCCTTTCATCTGCGACATGTGAAAGGCCGCAGTGGTCCCTTTGCCTGAGACGTCAGCAATGATCAATGCTACTTCGTGTTCGTTGATTCGAAGTGTATCGTAGTAATCTCCCCCCACTTCATCGGCTGACGCAGAAAATGCCGAGATCTCAAAATCAAGATTTGTTTCTAGTCTGGTGGGCAATAAACTTTGTTGAACTGTCTTGGCGATTTTTAACTCCTCCTTGTATCGCGCATTTTGAAACGCCTCCTCCATAAGTCGGAAGTTCTCAATGGAAATACCAGCCTGGTTGGCAAAGGCCGACACAATTCGGGTCATCTCTTTGTTAAATCCCTCCGGCAATTCTTTCAGTAGGGCTAATGTGCCAATGGTTTCTTCTTTTACTTTGATGGGGAATGCTAGTAATGAGCGGAAGCGCGAATTCTTCAAAGAGCCTAAGTGCTTGGAGAGATTTTTTGTTTTGTCACTACTTTGATCTAATGCCCCTTTGATTTTATTTTTTTCCAGATGTGCTCGAATGTCTTTTGACTCTTGGGCAGTGATCTTATGGGTGTACAGTTTCTGCTCGCTATCGGTAGCCTTCATTTCCAACCAAGCCGCATCAGCGAAGACAGCGCTTACCGAACTCTCCAAAAGGATATTGTAAACACTTTCTTCATTTTGCTCGGTTTGTATAGACTGACTGATCCGCTGAAAGCTAACGACCTCTTCCAGCTTCTGCTCAAAGACAGAAGAGGTAGGCAAGTTGAAGAGTACCACCAAAAAGGAGAATGTGATATAGGTAATTACAAAAGCCAACAGCGCGATGCTAAAGATGTGACTTTGGAAATCGATAAATGCCGTGGACTGTTGACTGATGGAGTCTGACCAAACGGTGACGGAGTAAAGAAAATAGACCAGGTAGAAAATAGATAACAGCAGCAGTAATAGACTTGTCCATTTCTGTTTAAAATTGAGATAGGCTACCCATCGCATATTGAATGACAGAACAAGGCCAAGCGCACTCACCAATACGATAGCGGTATTTGAGAGGGTTGAGGAAACCACTATGTGAATGCTATCATAAATCAAAATGCAAAGGAGGAGTAATTCGAAAGCAAGCCATGCCCTGATCAACCATTTTGATTTCTGGTAAAGGATTAAACGTTTCCAGGAGGTATAGGCAGCCAATAGAAAATTAATGAACAGGCCAAGATTGATATGATAGACTAAGTCGATGAAGAGAACATTAGTTGGTAGGGGTGTGCTGCCCAAGAGAAACAACAATAAGCGAACAGCCAACGAGATGACGGTGGCAATGAGGCCGGTAGCGAAGACCTTCCAAAGCAAATCGGTGAAATTGAGACTTTCATCTCGTTCAATCTTAAATTTGTAGTAATAGAATAGTGAGATGATAAAAAGGTCTAGCATGACCTGTGGGAGCCACTTAGGGACATCTGAAGGCAGTGCCTTGATGTCACTAAACAGAACAGTAATATCAGAAAAGGCCAAAACCACCCAAAAAATGAGGGCGCTCATTGAAGTGAGGCGGGTAAAGGCTTTTGTTTTGAACATTCTTAGTAATGAAAAAGCCAATCATTTAGAGGATTGGCATTGCAATATCAGGAAAAGGAAGGCCTTTGAAAAATAAAAATTAGGGGATTAGGATTTTCTTGCGCAAGCCCGTGGCAGCGTTGATTACCACCATGTAAACCCCACTAGGCACCGAATTCATCTCCACAGTGGTTTTCAAGTTACCTCCTGTGTCAGAACGGTAGGTTGCTTGGTACAAAATAGCACCTTGCATATTAATAATGACCACAGGCACCTCGGCGTTGCTCGATAGCTGATTCATTTCTAGCGTAAACTTGTTTTCAGCAATTGGATTTGGATAAACCTTAAACGTGGAAAAGGAGCTATTATTTTCAATTACTCTTACCTTTGAATAGGTATACTTCCCATCAAAATCTGTTTGTTTTAGCCGGTAGTAAGAGATACCCAACAGCGGATTCTTATCAATCCATTCGTAACTACTTTCGGTTGTTTTTGTTCCAGCTCCCTGGATGGTTGATAGCGCGTTAAATTTTTCATCACCTTCAGACATTCTTTCAACGGTGAAAAAATCATTGTTGAGTTCAGAGGCAGTTTTCCAATGAAGATCAATAGCCGCATTACCTAACTTCGCTGTGAAGTTAAGAAGTTCAATTGGCAATGGTGTTTGTACTGCATTAATTGACCCCCAATAATAATCGCCAGGTAAAAGTGCTGTACTAATTCCGGTTCTATTTACCTGCGGATTTGTGAGCGGTCCGGCATGGGCACCGTCTGAGCCAGGAGAAATGGTGTTTACTCGTGTAATGCGCAAATCATTAAAGTTCCCAACGGTACCAAAACCAGTTCCTTCTGTGCGAATTGAAAACGGAGTGCCTGTGCTTGTGATTCCATTTCCTGTTGTAACTGTCCAAAATGAATTTGATCTTATCGCAACTGTACCTCCATTGTCTGTAAAGGTTGGAGTCACCGCAGTAGCACCACCAGAAGCGTTATGCCTGATTTTTATTGTGCCCCCGCTAGCCGTTAATCCTGAGCTTCCAATGTATATAGGTCGATAATCTGCGGAGGTGCCTATCGGAAACTGTCCAGCAACGGCTGGCACCGTAATGGATGTGGTTGGAAACCATCGTTCTATATTGCCCCCATAAAACCGACCCGCTGTATAATTTAAAGTACCTGTGCTTCCCGCGGCCGTGCCAAGAGTAATGGTAAAGCCATTCATGTTAATTATTCCACTTGACATCGTCAAGGCACTATTAACAGTAACATTATTGGTGGTTAGATTTACAGCCGGGGTAGTGCCTGAAGTATTAGCAAAAGTCAAATTATTGAAAACATTGGCGGTACTGCCAGCCACGGTTTGAGCCACGCTTCCTACAAATTTTACTCCCGCTGCAGCAGCAGTAGAATTATCGGTAAATGTTCCATTGTTAGTGAAATCTCCAAATATGTTTAAGGATGCAGTTGCGCTTGCTGCCAACGTCACCGAAGAGGCAGGGTTTGTACTGCTGATTATCAAATTTCGGCAAACTGCCGAAGTTCCTGCGGCAATCAATGGCATATTGTTAACTCCCGTACCATTGGCAATAATTACGTCCGTGGTATTATTAGGAGCCAAGCCGCTACACCAGTTACTATCCGTACCCCAGTCGTCTGTTGTTCCCAACCAACCACCAGTCGTCAGTACATTCACGGTTGAAGTTGCTGAAGTACTTGTGCATGACGGACCTGTCGCAGTAATCGTAACCTTAACATATACTGTTTGCGTCAATGTGGGTGTCGTGTAAGTCGAACTATTGGTGCCAACATTGGAGAATGAAATGTTATCGGTGCTGCTTTGCCACTGGTAAGAAGGGCTTGAAGGAGGATTGGAGGTTACGGGATTTGAAGTAAATGTTACTGTTGATACTCCTGGGCAAACTGTAACAGAACTCGGAGTTATGTAATTATCAAACGTACATGACAGAGTAGTTCCTGAACAGGGGCCTTGTGTACAATTATTTTGGGATCCAAAAACACTAGAGACGCCAGTGGTTGTAATGGTACCTGTTGTCGTTAACGTCCCCGCTCCGGCCAATGCAACAGCTCCTACACTTGCTGTATAATTTCCAAAGATCTGAACCGATCCTGCAACGGTCGTAGTTCCACCTCCATTATTGCTATTAGTGAAAGTCCCGTTGACGATAAGTGTCCCATCAACTATTATGGTTGATCCATTGCTGATTGTTAGCGGTCCAACTATTAGTGTTGCGCCAGCTTTTATCCAAAAAGTAGAATTATCCATTGAAGCAGCACCCCCAAAGGTTGTTGTTCCGGCCCAAATTGTCAGCGTGCCTCCAGTAGTTACAGATGTTAATGTGAACGCTGTGCCCCCAGGAGGATCTGTAACATTGACTGCCACCGCACTTGTCCCATTATAGCCAAAATTATATGTGCCTGTTGTAATAGTGATGCTTTGATTAATTGTAAGTGGATTGCTTACGTTGACAGTTCCTGTTGTTGCTGGTACCCCTCCCGAC
>JABFSY010000312.1 GCA_013140395.1 Cyclobacteriaceae bacterium | reverse complement strand
AATGAGCTGAGTAAGACCAATGCCGAATTGGATAGTTTTGTTTATAAAGCTTCGCATGATTTGCGATCTCCACTTAGTTCTATTTTGGGGTTGGCAGAAATTGCCAGTAAAATGGACGATGTAAATGAGATAAAATCTTGTATTACGATGATCAAGGACAGAGTCAATGTTCAAGATCGCTTCATCAAAGATATTATCGACTATGCACGAAATAGTCGTCAAGAGCTAACATTTGAGAAAGTAAAACTCAAAGCGAAGGTCACTCAAATCATTGATTCATTGATTTATAACGAAGGCGCTAGGGGGATTGATTTTAAAGTAGCTATTCCTGATGATTTGGAGATTGTTTCAGATCCGATCAGACTCTCGGTTATCTTTAGTAATTTGATTGGTAATGCGATTAAATACCAGGATTCTACCAAAGAATATCGCAACGTTGTAATTGGTTTGGTTCCCGCTTCGAAAGCACTAGAAGTTTACGTTGAAGACAATGGCATTGGTATTGAAGAGCAATATCACTCAAAAATATTCACCATGTTTTTTCGAGCAACCGAAAAATCAAAAGGGTCGGGCTTGGGGCTATTTATTGTGAAGGAATCTGTTCAAAAATTGGGTGGCTCAATCGGATTTGCTTCTACTGTCGGCAAAGGAACGGTCTTTACATTCAACCTGCCGAACAAGGTAAATTGATTTTTTTTTAAGGTTCTAAAGAATCTGGGGCGTCAAGAGAAACGACCTATAGACTAATTTATATCTTTGCGCCTTATGGCAAATCAAGAAGACAACCTTTTAAAGAATATCATCTCGCATTCTAAGGAGTATGGGTTTATTTTTCCTTCCAGTGAAATCTATGACGGTCTCAGCGCGGTCTATGACTACGGGCAAAACGGGGCTGAACTTAAAAATAACATCAAAGAGTATTGGTGGAAGTTTATGATCATGATGCACGACAATATTGTAGGCATCGATTCGGCCATTTTTATGCATCCCACTATTTGGAAGGCCAGTGGACATGTGGATGCCTTCAATGACCCCATGGTCGATAACAAAGATTCTAAAAAGAGATACCGGGCAGATGTACTCGTGGAAGATGCCATCGCCAAAATTCAAGATAAGATTGACAAAGAAGTAGAAAAGGCCGCCAAGCGGTTTGAGAATTTTGATAAGGCGATGTTTTTGAGCACGAATGGTCGGGTGGTAGAATATCAAAAGAAGATTGATGAAGCAAATGCTCGGCTTAAAGATGCCATGAATAGCTCAAACATGGAAGCAATGAAGCAGCTGATCATCGATCTAGAAGTGGCAGATCCTATTTCTGGCACAAAAAACTGGACAGACGTGCGCCAGTTTAATTTAATGTTCTCTACGGAAATGGGCTCGCTAGCAGAGGACACCAACAAAATCTATCTGCGCCCCGAAACCGCACAAGGCATTTTTGTCAATTTCCTGAATGTTCAAAAGACGAGCCGATTAAAGATACCTTTTGGAATTGCACAAATAGGAAAAGCATTTCGCAATGAGATTGTAGCACGTCAATTCATCTTCCGCATGCGCGAGTTTGAGCAGATGGAGATGCAGTTTTTTGTGAAACCAGGCGAAGAAATGAAGTGGTACGAATTCTGGAAAGAAAAACGAATGCGTTGGCACCAAACACTTGGGCTCGGTTCCGAAAACTATCGCTTTCATGATCACTTGAATCTGGCACACTATGCCAACGCGGCTTGTGACATTCAATTTAATTTTCCCATGGGATTCAAAGAGTTGGAAGGTATACATAGCCGAACTGATTTTGATTTGAAGAGTCACGAGAAATTTTCAGGTAAGAAGCTGCAATATTTCGATGCTGAAGACAACCAAAACTATATTCCTTATGTAGTAGAAACCTCTGTCGGATTAGATCGGATGTTTTTGTCTATTATTTCAAAGGCCTATACCGAAGAAAAGTTGGAAGATGGATCTGATCGTGTCGTGCTGCGAATACCGCCAGCGCTAGCTCCACACAAAGTGGCTATACTACCATTAATGAAAAAGGATGGATTGGCTGAAAAAGCAGAATCTATTTTTAACGATCTGAAATTTGACTTCCGTTGCTTTTACGAAGACAAAGACAATATTGGCAAGCGCTACCGCAGAATGGATGCCATTGGTACACCGTATTGCATTACCATCGATCACCAAACACTGCAAGATGATACCGTAACCATTCGCGATAGGGATACGATGAAGCAGGAGCGTGTCGCAATTAGTTCGATTAAATCAATTATTCAAGAGTCAGTTTCTCTTTCGTCATTGTTGAAAAAGATTTAGATGCTTCTTGAGTTACTGGCAGCTTTCGGGCACCTCATTAGCGCTGCCTATGACGAGGTGCGCTATCAACTTTACTTTAAACATGTTTTTCATCGTTTTCTAAACCACAAGTACCCCTATTACGCTACGTTGCCAAAAGCATTAAAGTCAAAATTCGTACGATTGGTAAGGGACCACTATCAGTATTTTGACTTTGTGGCTCGAGATAAGATGAAATTAACGAGAGCGATGAAAGCCATTATTGCCTCAGCGGCCTCTCAGTTGGTTCTTTTTCTACCCAATACTTCGCTTACATTTTTTGAACGAATTATCGTGTATCCTGATTTTTACAATTCTAAAATCACTGATAAGCTTCATAAAGGGGAGGTTAATCCCGGCCTTAAAACAATCGTTTTTAGTTGGCGGGGTGTGGCCGAAGGTTTGAATCGGCCCGATGATGGACTTAACTTACTCCTCCACGAGTTTGCTCATGCATTATGGTTAGAGCACAAGTTAATTGGGCATGAGTATCAGGTGATAAGCCCAAGATGGGTGGCGGAATTTGAAAATTATGCCCATCAAGAAATGCCCAGGTTGCAAAAGGATAGTGAGCATTTTTTTCGCAAATACGCGTTTGAGAATATGCACGAATTTTTTGCCGTAGCTGTAGAGAATTTTTTTGAACGATCTGTTAGATTTAAAGCGGCTCAACCTGAACTTTATGGTATTTTAGTGCGTATTTTTAAACAAGATCCAACTCATTTCTATGCATCCCGCCCTAAATAAAAACCTCTTCTTCGTAAAGGAGCATGTTAAAATTTTCAAAGCTGCCAATAGCTTCGATATCATCGATCCGGACTCAAAACAAGTTGTATTACAATGCCGAGAAGAAGGGCTTGGCTTCTTTACTAAAATGTTTCGATTCACGGATTACAAGCGGATGACTCCATTTAACATGGAGATCAAAACACCGGATGGTCAGAAAATTCTTACTGTTCGAAGAGGGGTTTCCATTTTCTTATCGGATGTAGAGGTATTAGATGATAGAAATAGCGTGATTGGAAAGTTCAAACAAAAGTTTTTTTCAATAGGCGGGAAATTTCAGGTGTTAGATGCCAGTGAACGTCCTCTGTGTATGTTGAAGGGAAAATGGACGAGTTGGGATTTTAAATTTATTTCTAATGACGGAAAGGAGTTTGCAACAGTGACAAAAAAGTGGAGTGGCCTTGGAAAGGAACTTTTCACTTCGGCAGATAATTACATTTTGCAAATCAGTTCGGAAGTGCCAGCAGATCACCCGTTGAGGATGTTGATATTGTCAGCCGTGATGTGTATTGATTTGGTATTGAAGGAATGACAATGATCTGGTCTCAACTTCTCTCTCCGCAGCGACTCGATCAAAAGTCAGGCGTTAACGAACCTTCGCGTAGTGCTTTTGAGCAAGACTATGATCGCATTATTTTTAGCCATCCATTTAGAAGGCTTCAGGATAAAACACAGGTACATCCGCTACCTGAGCATGACTTCGTACATACAAGGTTAACACATAGTCTGGAAGTATCCAGTGTTGGTCGCTCATTAGGCAAACGGGTGGGAGAGATAATTCTGCAACGACATCCAGAACTGAGATCCGACTTCTCGCTTTTTGATTTTGGTGCGATTGTAGCGGCAGCATCGTTGGCGCACGATTTAGGCAACCCTCCCTTTGGTCACGCGGGAGAGGATGCCCTTTCTGATTTTTTTCTTCATGACTCGTATGGAAAGCAATTCAAAGAAAAAGTAAGCGAGGCTGAGTGGAATGACTTGATCAAATTTGAAGGCAATGCACAAGGATTTCGTTTATTGAATAAGAAGCAATATGGATTGAAATTAACAGCGGCCACTTTGGGGGCGTTTACAAAATATCCTTGCCCTGCCTTATTCCCATCACGAAACAAATCACAAAAGAGTCAAAAGAAATTCGGATTCTTTCAATCAGAAGAAGACTATTTCAGCAGGGCAGCAGATCAGTTAGGATTATTACCTGCGGGCAAAGCAGTTTGGTGTCGTCACCCACTCGCATTTTTAGTGGAGGCTGCCGATGATATATGCTACAACATTATTGACTTAGAGGATGGTTGCCGAATGGGATTGGTGAATTTCGATGAAACCGTTGAAATGATGGCTTCCATATTAGGAAGTCAATTCAACACGGAAAAATTGAAAAAGCACACCAGCCTAAATGAAAAACTAGGTGTGTTGCGCGCGTTGACAATTGGGAAGTTGGTAGACGAATGCACTGAGATTTTTCTTGCTGAGGAGCAAGCAATTCTGAATGGTAAATTTGACAAGGCCTTGACAGATGTGTGCCCATCCAAGCCTGCTTTGGATTCAATAGGACATGTTTCAGTGAATAAAATTTATCGCTCCAGGCATGTGGTTCAGATCGAAGCGTCCGGTCATGAGGTGTTGCCCGGACTATTGAACGAATTTGTCATTGCTGGTTTTCATCTTGCGAACAAAAACCAATCGAGAAAATATGCCAATCTCGCCTTATTGCTGCCAGAAGAGGTGCGATATAGCATCGAACAAAACCATATTCACGCCTATGGTGTTTTAAGAAATGTAATTGATTTCGTTTCAGGCCTTACGGATCGTCATGCGCTTTCGCTTTTTCGAACGATCAAGGGCTTTTCGAATTAAATAGAATTTTGCAATTTTAACGACTGATGGAAACTTACGGACGAATTCTACTCTATGCGATGCCCTCCTTTTTGGTGTTGGTGTTGTTTGAAAAGTGGTGGGGCTGGCGCAAAGGAAATGATACCGTCCGCACCAACGACATGCTTTCGAGCCTTAGTTCAGGCATGACCAACGTGACAAAAGATGTTTTGGGGTTAAGTGTTGTTATTATTTCCTACGGTTGGCTGATGGACAAAGTAGCTGTCGTGCATGTCCCTTCTGGTTGGATCACCTATGCTGTTGCTTTTATTGCCTTAGATTTTGCCGGCTACTGGGTTCATCGCATTGCTCATGAATACAATTTGTTTTGGAACAATCACATCGTGCATCACAGCAGCGAAGAATTTAATCTGGCCTGTGCCTTACGTCAAAGCATTTCGTCTATTGTGAAAATATTTGCCATTTTCTTGTTACCGGCTGCTTTTTTGGGAGTTCCGCAAGAAGTAATAGCGATCGTAGCCCCTCTTCATTTATTTGCTCAATTCTGGTATCACACGCAGCACATTGGACGAATGGGCTTTTTAGAAAAAATCATTGTGACCCCTTCGCATCACCGAGTTCATCATGCTATTAATGCTGAGTATCTGGATAAAAATTACGGGCAGATTTTTATCTTTTGGGATAAGCTGTTTGGAACCTATCAGGAAGAAATGCCCGCTGTTCCTGCTGTGTATGGAGTCACTCGCCCTGTTCAAACATGGAATCCGATCAAGATAAACTTTATGCACTTGTGGCTGCTCATCAAAGATGCGTGGAGAGCTGAGCGCCTTGAGGACAAATTCAAAATATGGTTTATGCCATTGGGTTGGCGACCAGCTGATGTAGCAAAAAAGTACCCGGTGGAAAAGATCCAAGACGTTTATCATTTTCAAAAATATGACCCCGCTAATGTAAAAGGATTGATGGCTTGGAGCTGGATACAGATGCTCGTGCTGTTGTTGTTTCTGAGTTATCTGTTTGGCAACATTGCCAAAATTGGCAACCCTAATATGTTCATCTATGGTGCGTTTATTTTTCTAACGGTTTATGCACTCACGGATTTGATGGACAAAAATTTTTCGGCTATTTTTTGGGAAGGCACTCGAGTTGGGTTGGGTATTTATATCATCTTTCAGCAAGGAGATTGGTTTGGGGCGAGTAGGTTTTTTGAATTCATAGTGCCCGTTGTAATTTTCTACTTTGTGTTGTCATTCAGTGCCACCGTTTTCTTCGCGCTACAGCAACGGGACAAAGCAGATCGACTTTCAATCGCCTGAAAATTCCAGTTTCTTAGACCGTAAAATTCCTTAGATTTGGTCGTATATGTGGACACGTATCGCTCAATTCATTATTAAGTTTAGATTAATACTCATCGGGATTATCCTGCTCATTACTGTGTTTATGGGCTACCATGCCACGAAAGTGCAAATGAGTTATGACCTGGCTCGTACGGTGCCTTTGGATGACCCCGAAATGGTTTTTCTCCAGAAATTCAAAGCCCAGTTTGGGGAAGATGGCAACATAATAGCCGTTGGTTTGCGGGATAGTGCATTTACACACTTGATAATTTCAATCGTTTTCGTGAGTTGAACAAAGCCATTCGCGAAATTCCAGGTG
>JABFSY010000050.1 GCA_013140395.1 Cyclobacteriaceae bacterium | reverse complement strand
AACTGGTTTTGGACTATTTGTTCTCTTTCTTTTAAACCCAATAGAAACTCTTTGGACTTTCATTGTAACGATTCTATTAACATCCTGGGGCTTTGCTGCTTCGCTTACCCTTCTCTCGGGCATTGCCGCAAAAGCAAACAATAGTCATATTGTGATGACCGTTCTTAGCTTTCCAATCGTTATCTCTATTCTTTTGCTTTCCATCAAAATTACCAAGAACTGTATTGACGGACTGGAGGCCAGCACAAACTATGACGAACTGCTCACTATGGTGGCAATTAATTGCCTGGTTACAGCAGCGTCTTACTTACTGTTCCCGTATATTTGGCGCACATAATCACAAATGAAAAAACAGTGGTGGAAAATAAGTGCTGCTCTCCTTCTGATTTATTCGGTAGTGGGTGGCCTGTTGTTTGATGTCCCTCGACTTAACATCGTTAACGAAACCATCCGCGCGTTGTATTTTCACGTACCCATGTGGTTTGGAATGGTGGCCATGTTTTTAGTCTCTACTTATCACGCCATTCAATACTTGCGAAATTCTCAATCCATTCATGACACTTATTCCATTTCTTTTGCTTCTGTTGGTTTAGTGTTTGGGCTTTTGGGCATTGTTACCGGAATGATTTGGGCCAACTATACGTGGGGCTCTCCCTGGCATGGCGATCCTAAACAAAACGGTGCTGCGATAGCTCTGCTTGTTTATTTTGCTTACTTCATTTTGCGTGGATCGGTTGCCAACCAGGAGCAAAGAGCAAGGCTGAGTGCCGTTTACAATATCTTTGCTTTTGCTGCTATGATTCCTCTAATATTCATCATTCCAAGAATGACCAGCTCCATGCATCCGGGAAGCGGTGGAAATCCGGGTTTCAATATGTACGATTTAGATAGCAAAATGAGAATGGTTTTTTATCCGGCCGTCATTGGCTGGATTGCCATGGGAACTTGGATTGCTTCGTTACTTGTTCGAACCCACCTGTTAACCGAAAAACTTGAAGAACTTGAAGATGAACAGAATAGTTAAAATTTGTTGGGCATTGTCGGTAAGTCCATTGACCCTTTTAGCACAAGAGGTAGAAATGGCTGATAGTTTGCGCTCAAGTGGCAAGATCTATGTCGTTGTAGCCATCGTGCTTGTGATCTTGTTGGGGCTAATTGGCTATTTAATTTCCCTAGATCGAAAAGTTTCTCGTTTGGAAAAACGGATTCCCGAGGCAAAAAAATAAGCCTTTCTTGATCGCCTTCGCGGAGTTCATTTGCCGCATCGGGTCGCACTTTTTTAAGTGGAATTCTGCTTAGCGCCCGTGTTTTGGATTAACTTTGTAGTCGAAAAAGTTCTGATCCATGAAAAAGTCGCATATTTTGGCAATTGGAGTGATCGCAATAGCAATTGTCATTATAATCTCTACCGCGGGAGAT
Organism: Cyclobacteriaceae bacterium; assembly: GCA_013140395.1. Lineage (GTDB taxonomy): Bacteria > Bacteroidota > Bacteroidia > Cytophagales > Cyclobacteriaceae > ELB16-189. Next base: position 5,190 of record JABFSY010000050.1, on the reverse strand, counting down.
GCTAGTACGTATGTCAATTTCGAGCAGGCTTACCAACTTGCCTCAACAGGAAGTTCTACCCAAGTTCATGTGGTGGGTCAGTTGCCAAAGGACGGGGCGGGGCAGGTCGTGGGTATCGAAAAAAGTACTGATAACCTTTCCTTTTCCTTCCTATTATTAGATGACAAAAACAAAGAACAAAAAGTCTTTTACAACGAACCTATGCCTCCTGACTTTCTGCGCTCTGAAAAAGTGGTGGTGATCGGAAACTATGAAAACAGTCAATTCATTGCAAAAAAGATCTTACTGAAGTGTCCTTCAAAATATCAAGAACAGAAGTTGAATGCCGGTGTTTAATTTGAAGATTGACTTCGTTCGACTAGGTTCATTTTCAAATTATTTCATTTTCAAATTTTCAAATTGATGCATTACTTCATTGGCAACCTAGGCCATCTTCTGGTTATCACTGCTTTTGTTACTTCATTGCTAAGTGCATTTGCCTATTGGAAAGCTACTACACTAAAAGAAATTGAAGGCAGGAACTCTTGGCTAATTAATGCCCGGTTCGCTTTTGTTGCCCACGTACTCGGAGTCTTTGGAATCGTTGCGGTTTTATTTACGATCATCTACCAACATTATTTTGAATACCATTATGCCTACTCGCATTCCTCATTGCACTTACCAGGGCAATATATGCTCTCGTGCTTTTGGGAAGGACAAGAAGGAAGTTTTTTGTTGTGGATGTTTTGGCACGCCATTATTGGATTGATTCTTATTAAGACACAGAAGACTTGGGAGGCACCTACGATGGTCGTCTTTACATTGGTTCAAGCTTTTTTGGCCTCTATGATTCTGGGCGTAGTGATTCCGGGTATCGATCTCAAATTAGGTAGCTCACCATTCATTTTGCTTCGTGATGCAATGGATGATCCTATTTTCAAGTTACAGCCCGACTTTATTCCGAAAGACGGGAATGGCTTGAATGCTTTGCTCCAAAACTATTGGATGGTTATCCATCCTCCGACTCTTTTTCTTGGATTTGCCTTGACACTTCCTCCCTTCGCTTTTTGCATAGCCGGATTGTGGCAGAAAAAATATGTGGAGTGGGTAAAGCCAGCATTGCCTTGGTCACTGCTGGGTGGTGGCATTTTGGGCTTGGGTATTCTAATGGGTGGCTATTGGGCTTATGAAACCTTAAATTTTGGAGGCTACTGGAATTGGGATCCTGTTGAAAACGCAGTGTACGTGCCGTGGTTGATTTTGATCGCTTCTATCCATACCATGATCACCTACAAAAACAGTGAGACAGCCCTTAAGAGTTCGATCATCCTGGTCATCGCAGTATTCGTATTATTGCTTTACTCGACTTTCCTCACCCGTAGTGGAATTCTGGGTGATGCCTCCGTTCACTCATTTACCGACCTCGGGCTTTCCGGGCAGCTATTGATTTATCTTTTGTTTTTTACACTAGGCGCCATCGTGCTGGCAATCATTCGTTGGAAAGAAATTCCGTCATCTGAAAAAGAAGTATCTACCTACTCGCGTGAGTTCTGGATTTTTCTTGGCGCCACTACATTATGCCTGATGGGTTTTCAGGTATTGTTGCCAACATCCATTCCGGTTTACAACAAGATCATTGAGCTCTTTGGGGGTGTTTCCAATTTAGCGCCTCCTGCCAATCAAATTGAATTCTATTCAAAGTTTCAATTGTGGTTTGGGGTAGCTGTGGCGCTCATCTCAGGAACGGGTCAATTTTTTTGGTGGAAGAAAATAGACAAAGAGAAACTAAAACAGGAAATGCTGACTCCTCTTCTGATAACATTGCTGCTCTTTGCCTTTACAATCTCTATTGCCAAGGTTTACAATCCTGCCTACTTAGTTTTAACACTGGCAGGGCTTTATCTCATCGTATCAAACTTCAAGGTATTATTTACACTCGCTAAACTAAACCCAAAATTATCGGGCGGTGCCGTGGCTCACATCGGTATTGGTATGATGTTGATTGGGGTAATGTTCTCGGCTGGCTATTCGAAAGTGGTTTCTTTGAACAACACAGGTATGTTGATCTCAAAAGAATTACCTACAGAGTTTAATCGCGACAACCTCCTCCTTTTTATAAACGAACCGAGGTCAATGGCGGGTTATGACATCGAATACAGAGGCGAGCGACTGGAACCCAGGCACAAAAGCGGTTTCATTAGTAAAAATGATGTTGAACTTACACTCGATCCGTTCAAAGTCGTGGCGCTAAAAGACATTATTTTTCAAAATGAAAAGCTCTACAATGCAAAAGATACCATCGAGATTTTTCCCGAGAATACTTTTTATGAAATAGAGCTTCGCAGAGACGGTAAAGTAGCGGCCTCGCTCTTTCCACGCGTCCAAATTAATCCAGCCATGGGTGGGTTCATCGCCTCCCCTGACATCAAAAGAAAATTCAGTCGCGACTTATACACACACGTTTCGTTACCAATGAATCGCGAGGAAGAACCTGAGTGGGGAAAAATGGAAGAGGTGAAAGTAAAAATTGGAGAAGAGTCTTTTATCAACTCAAAATACAGCACTACGCTAGAAGAGATTAGGCGTGTTGACGAGATTGAAGGTGTGAAGCTCGCTGCTGAAGATGTGGCTGTTCAGGCGATGATCAAAGTACAAGGGGAGCATGAACCCTACACGGTCAGCCCGTTTTTCCTGATTAGGGATAAGAGCCAAGTGGGGCGCCTGCCTGCTGAAATAAATGATTTAGGAATTAAAATCACTCTGTTAAACATCCTTCCTGAAACAAACGAATTTCTCTTAGGCATCAACGCCAGACAAAAAGATTGGGTAGTAATCAAAGCACTAGAAAAGCCTCTTATCAACGTATTGTGGCTAGGCACATTTGTGTTGATGATTGGATTTGGAATGGCGATGGTGAGAAGATTCAAGGAATTTGAAAATGGTTAAGCTAAAAAATCAAGCGACTTAAAAATCAAACTCCTTGACAATCTTAAAATCAGCTAATTTTCAAATTACCTCAACAACTCCCTCGATATAACCATTTTCTGAATCTCGGTGGTTCCTTCATAGATCTGGGTGATCTTTGCATCACGCATTAATCGCTCGACATGAAATTCCTTCACATATCCATAGCCACCATGTATTTGAACTGCCTCGGTGGTAACTTCTTGCGCAATTTGAGATGCGTATAGCTTAGCCATTGCAGCTGCCTTCACAAAATCCTTCTTCTGATCTTTCAAATAGGCTGCTTTCCAAATCAGTAAACGAGCACCATCAATCTTGGTGGCCATATCTGCCAACTTGAATTGAATGGCCTGATGTTCTGTGAGGTGTTTACCAAACGCCTTCCTCTCTTTTGCATACTTCAATGCTAGTTCGTAGGCACCAGCCGCAATACCGAGTGCCTGGGCAGCAATGCCGATTCGCCCTCCATTTAAGGTTGTCATTGCGAACGTAAAGCCAAATCCATCTTCACCAATTCGATTGGCTTTTGGCACTTTCACATCTGTAAACATAAGCGAATGGGTGTCACTGCCCCTGATGCCCATTTTATCTTCCTTTCTCCCCACCACAAAACCAGGCATACCTCGTTCGACAATAAGAGCATTGATACCTTTATGCTTCTTTTCAGGATGTGTCTGAGCAATGACGATATAAACACTCGCACTTTTACCATTTGTGATCCAATTCTTAGTGCCGTTCAAGAGATAGTGATCTCCTTTGTCTTCAGCCGTAGTTCGTTGGCTGGTGGCGTCAGATCCAGCTTCAGGTTCTGATAAACAAAACGCTCCAATTACTTCACCAGTGGCTAATTTTTTTAAGTATTTCTCCTTTTGTTCCTCAGAGCCAAAGCGCTCTAATCCCCAACAAACCAATGAATTGTTTACCGACATACACACAGAAGCGGACGCATCGACCTTAGAAATCTCTTCCATCGCCAAGACATACGAAATAGAATCCATTCCTCCTCCGTTGTATTTTGGATCGGTCATCATTCCCATAAAACCAAGCTCGCCCATTTTCTTGACCTGCTCGGCCGGAAACCGCTGCTCGTTGTCCCTGTCAATCACACCCGGTAAAAGCTCACTTTGGGCAAAGTCTCTGGCGGCTTGTTGTACGGAAATCTGCTCCTCAGTCAATTCAAAATTCATAGTTTCTATCGTTTGAAATCAATAACAATGATAGTGCTTAAAATGATTTGAATGATCGTTAGGTTCTTCAAAAATTATCAAAAAGGCAAAAACAAAAAAAGGCTTGAGATAACTCAAGCCTTTTTTTCCTATTGAATACTACTTAGTCACGGTCCATGCCTAGATACATCATGACATAATAAGCCAGGGTGGTTACTGCTCCAATGGCTGCAACTACGTAGGTCATTGCCGCCCATTTGAGAGCGTCTTGCGACATGTCATATTCAGCCGGAGTCACTATGTTTCTGGTTTTCACCCAAGCCAGTGCTCGATTGCTAGCATCAAATTCCACTGGCAATGTGATCAAAGCAAACAACGCAAATGCAGCGTAGCAAACAATGATAACAAGCAATGCTGTTTTCATAGGGAGGATGCTAGAGGCAAAGATCGACCCGAAAATCATCGCCATCATCATAAAATTAAGAACCTTGGCACTTATGTTTTGAACAGGCACCATGGCCGATCTTAACTGAAGCATGCTGTATGCGGTAGCGTGTTGCACGGCATGCCCACATTCGTGAGATGCTACTGCTGACGCTGCAGCGTTTCGTCCATGAAATACCTCTTGGCTTAAATTAACTGTCTTGTCGGCCGGATTGTAATGATCCGTTAACTGTCCTTCAACACAAGTCACTTGTACATCTCTGATTCCGTGATCAGCCAACATAAGCCTCGCAATTTCCGCACCTGTTAAGTCTTTGGTTAAATGTATTTGAGAATACTCTTTGAATTTGTTTTTCAGCTTAGAACTAACCATCCAGCCAATCAGCATGAAGAAACCCCCGATAATCAATGCACCCATAGTTGTTATAATTTATGTTCGTTTAATTTTCTCTACTATCCGGGTAGTGGAATAACCTGCTACAAAATCGATGGTCTCCACCTTCCCTCCAGCCTTTTTAACAACATCTGCGCCAACGATGTTTTCTGCCAAATAGTCACTCCCTTTTACCAATACGTTCGGTACCAGCTCAGAAATCAAATTTAAGGGGGTACCTTCATTAAAAAAAACCACCAAATC
>JABFSY010000494.1 GCA_013140395.1 Cyclobacteriaceae bacterium | reverse complement strand
AAAGTAAACAGGTGTAAAGGGGCAATTGGAACTACCACATTCCGATTTCAGAAAGATAGTCATACCTACTGTATCTTTCTTTAGCAAGAACGGGTTGTCGTCCGAAAGTTCAATCTCTCTTTGAGGCTGGTTAGACACAAAATCTTTGTTTTGAATCACCCGACCATCTATTCGCACTTTTAAGGTTGGTGCCGTTAAGTCGGGAAGCACTTTCAAATAATCCAAAAGATTTACAATATTGTTATCATAGTATTGTTCCGGTAACTCTTTCGGATTTACAAAAACTGAAATGTCATTTAGTCCGGCTTTCAATTTTGTGTCGATATCGAATGAAAAGCTAATCGTCTCACCTGGTTTTGGAGGGTCAATGAAAAAAGAGGAGGATTGATTTTTTCCGGAGTTCTTTGTCAACACATCGGCTCGAACTGTGAGTTGACCTGAGAACTGTTTATCAGAAATATTCGCAAACCCGAATGATTGATCGGTAAAGGTTTGTCCTTCTTGCACAGCCTGTTGTACAATAGCCCCTTTACGCACAACCATTCCTTCGGCAACGGTTTCAAACAAAACGATCCACTTGCGCAGTTGGGCTGCCGAAAGATTTATAGCATCTTCCATCTTCATTTCCAATCTCAGCAATGGGTATTGTTTCGCATCGATGAAACTCAAGTCCAATGTGCCCGTTACATTGTCTCGTAACATTGTTTCGACACCGAGTAATGAAACACCATAAATCGTAAAACTAACTACATCAGTCGTTTGAAGCTCGGTAACCTGATTGACTAAACGAACCCAATTTTTTGCCGGGCCTATCACAGTCGACTTCATACTTCCATTTGAAAACCGACCCGTGATTGTCTTTGCGACAGATAATGATTGCGCGGTAGCTGGTGCGACACTGCTTTTGAAAACTCGGGCTGTGCCTACGGCTGCACCTTTTTTTCCCAGTATAACTACCGGCTCACCATCAAGCAAAAGATCGATTTGTGCTGCGCTAATTCCAAAGCTCCCTAATTTGGTTTTCACACTAGTTGACCATGCCGTGTACCCGGGATTTCCGATAGAAAAAAGAACCACGGAGTCACTCTGCTGGATAGCATCTATGTAGGTAGCCAAATCATCATTCAGGCCAGTCTCAAGTTCTGAAAACAAAAAACTATTAATCAGCTGTGGTTCCCTTCCGCAGGTGCGTGGGTCTTGAAAATTAAAAGGAATGCCCGCATAAGGCACGGCCGTGTTTTTATTAAACGCCACAAGATTAATGGTGTTGTTTCTGCAAGGCTGACCTTGGGAGGCAACATTGTATTCTACATTGTTGATTTTAAATGATACACTCGTGGCGGGTGTGGGGTTAGTACTTCCGAAGGTCGTCACAGAAAAAGGCTGCACACTTTCCAAGTAGTTCAATTTTTTTAATTGTGCATCTTTCAGCAGACCGAACACTTGATTCTCATTGTACTGAGGAAACTTCAGTTGCCCCCATCCTTCCAGTCCGTTTTTTATGAAGGTAAACGAGGTGGTCATCCACTCTGCACTTTCGTTTGTTTTTGGCTTATCAAATCGCGTACGCCAATAATAAACTACTGAATCATTTGAAAGTAAATTGACCGAAACCTTGGCAAGTACTTCTCCCGACACTACTTGTGATTTTAAGAAAAGACTGTTAAACGTATTGGTCGTATCTATCTCGATGCGAAAATCTCTGACACCGGATGTTAAATCAGTAGCTTGAAATACGAGATCCAGAAACTGCTTGCTTACCAACGCATACGGAGCAGGAAAAAGATTTTTTGTTCCGTTCGATGAAATCAATCCATTAAACGTGGCGGAATTATTGAGTTTACTAATTTCTTTAATGGTATTGAGCGGATCAATAATTACAGTGAATTGATTGAGGCCACCACCCGCTGCGTCTCGTTTCACTCGAAAAACTACCGTATCTTGGTTAAGCACATTTTGAAAAATGGAGTCGTAACTTTTGGATGTATTATCATTGAATGTTCGTATCAACCTCATAGGCAAATTACCCGTTCCAGTCGCACCTAGGTTTTTTCGAACCACCCGAACACCAAACGAATTACTTTGAGAAGTCACCGGCAATCCATCGAGTGATATTAGGGAAAGGGAGGTATTTTCGAGTACATAATCGGGCTTAGCAGTTCCAAAAAGTTTTACGGCCGGATCTCCCAATAAAACCATTTGTTGTATTTGTGTGACGCTTAGTATATCAGATCCAAAGGAGCCTAGGTAACGACTCGCTACCTCTTTTTGAACATCGCCAATTCCTTTTTGAATAAATGTGGTATCAGCAAAACCCACTCGATAAAATAAATCAGAATATTCCCGAAGGTTTCCGCTAAATCCAAAAGAGCTATGGGCGATAAAGTTTCTGGCTCCCTTATTGGGCGCCATCATCCAGTCTTCTCCAAAAATAGTTCCGTTCAAAAAGAAAGCGCCCGCATTGCACCCATTAATCAAAAACACGGGATACTTACCAGGATTATTGTAACCTAAAACCGGATCTGAAACAAAACCAATGTCAATATCGATAGTGCCGGGTGATGAATGCCCAAAAAACGTAATGAGATTTGTTCCTTTATTCACTTGATCAGATACATTGATCAGCTGAGAAGGATTTGATTCCCGCTTTCCTATCGTTGTAATATTGCCACCCCAATTTTTTCCTTTTGCGACATCTTTAAATCCATCAACATAGCTTCGAAACAACGGTAGCTCAAAGGGTTGAATGCCACCGCTGAGATGAAGTCCCTGCTTCCTCCACTCTTGTGCAACCGAAGCCGATTCGGTTTCAATTATCTTGTTCAAATAAGCAGCCACTTGTGTGGCGTTCGAAGCAGACAATCTTCCTGTTGCCACTTTCGGTTCGAACGTGGTGCCGCCCAACCCTGCTGTAAATGCCATGTCGGCAGCTGGATAACCGGCCGAAGGCACCAGGTCTCTAAATTCACTGGGGGGCAATGCTTTTCTTTGATAATTGGAGTAAGGAGAAATATCTCTACCCTTGCCAATGATAAACAAGTATTTTGGATTACCCTTATCAACCATCCATCGCATAAACTCATAAATCGCAAGTGAAGAGGTCTCTCCATAGTTGAACTGATCGTAGAGTTGATCAGAAGTAATGGTAAGCGTATCGTATTTTCCGCCCGCGTTTGAAGCTCTGTAAGCAGCATAGGACTGTACCACATTGGCGTAGCCAAGCGCGGGTTTCATCAAGGCCCGGTGCGTTATAATTAGGAAATTAGGAATCGTTGGATTGATTGACCGAAACGAAACAGGTTTTATAATAGGCGTTGTTGTGATACTTGCCGCCAATAACTTTCTCGCTGTTGAAGTATTTGAAACCACCGCGCTCAGTGCACCTCCCGCTGCGCGTGTTCCAATCGTAAGTACGTCATCTGGGTTGGTAACATCCCACAAGCGAGTATTGGGAGATGGATTGTCAATCTCGATGTACGATTTATTGGCACCGTTCACTTGAAGAATAAATTTCTTCTCGCTTAGGGTTGAGGCGTTGAAATTCTGCGGAAAAGTGATTTTCACAAAAGCAGTGCTAAACTGAAAACGGTTGGTAGTGGAAGTACCCGCTTTTAATCGAACCGTTATTTTTCCATCGGCACCTATGTCGCTCCAGCTAAGTGGTAATGAAAGCAAAGGTGTTTCAAACCCAAAAAAACTGGTTGAAGTCAATGACCGCAAGGCACCCGTGTTTGCACCCACCAAAACTTCAGCACTATGTGCAATGTTGTCACGCCCGACTAAAAATACTTCTAGCTGCGGCAATCCCGCCAAGGGCACCGAGTTAGTGACAAGGTCAAGTACGTAATCGATCGTTTGATTTTGCTGTAGTGCTGTTCCAAACCAGCCCTCTGCTTGCACAAATTGGGTATAGCTTAGTTCACTATTTGAAGTGGCGCCTGCCGAATAACTATTCCCCAACACCAGCAGCCTTTCCTCGTTGTGAAAAACTTCTTTTGAAATACCCGAAACATTCACCTCGGAGAAATTTGCCATGCGTTTTCCACCTGGCGGAATTGGTGAATAGGTTAGAAAATAAGCCGTTGTATCGCTGTAAAGATTATAAAAATTGTGAGGTTGTGCAGAGGCCGGCTGATAAAGCTGTTTATCAAGTGTTCCATCGTTTTTTCGCCCAAAGAATTCAATAAAATCCGTTGTATTAAACACTGCGTCTGTTTCACCCTGGATAAAAATGGCTTGCTCAACACCACGGTGATATAGCTTTATTAGTCGTGGATCGACCGAGTTCACTGGAAAACTAGCCGCTAAAAGATCTGAATAAGTGAGTCTGTAGATGCCGTCTTTTGCAACCAAGACTTTGTAATAGGACTGATTTACATCTATCCAACTATTGGCATATTGCGCACTCGCAGAAAAGGAGAGTAAAAACAGCCCAAAAGCCAACATTTGAATACCAAACCTCACCTTTATGCTAGTATAATAGTTCACACGGATCAATACGAATTCAAAAATAGTGGTAACAGGGGATTAAAACTATTTGTCGTCAAGAGAACAATACCGCCACCAATGGGTTTCTTATATAACAATTTTTTCACTTTCTGTATATTTGAAGATAAACGATTCCTATGAAAAACCTTTTACTCATCGCTTTCTTGGCCGGCTTCACCCCTGCTCTTTCGCAAACAGAGACAGAAACTTTTGTCAACGATTTTGACGGTCGAAAAAATAAGTTGCAACATGATGGCATGGTTGTACTGGGTTCTTGGGCAAGTGCGAATATCATCGGGAGCGCCATCGGGTATGGGCTTTCAACCAGTAACGAAGAAAAAGAATTTTACATCATGAATGGCTCGTGGGGTCTCATTAACCTTGGTCTCGCTTTACCTGCGCTGTTGACTAAGCCAAAACCAACCGCATCGCTATACGACCTTCAAAGAAATCAAACAAAATTTGAAAAAATATTCTTAGCCAACGCGGTGCTTGACGTGGCCTACATCGCAGGAGGTTTTTACTTGAAAGAATATGCAAGCAACCAGTCGGCACTCAAAGATCAAGAACGATTTAATGGGTTTGGCAATGCAATTATCCTGCAAGGTGCAGGCCTGATGGCTTTTGATATTGCGATGACACTGCTTACTACTAAAAATAGGAGAACCCATCTAGATCCTTTTTTGAAGAAGACCTATTTCTCGTTCTCCGGCAATTCACTGCGATTGGGGTATCGCTTTTAAAGAAACATTCGCCTCTTAATTTCCCATTCCAAATTGTCGCTTCCATCTTTCAAGATGCAAAACTCTACGTTTTGAAGCTTTCCAGTCTGAATACAAACTTATGAAGGATTGATCGATGAAATTCTAAAACACGATGAAGGAAGGCAAGGGAAAACAAAAAGCCTATCATTTGAAAACCTTACTAAAAGTGACCCCGGCAGGAATCGAACCTGCATCTTCAGAATCGGAATCTGAAATACTATCCATTGTACTACGGAGCCAATTTACTTTTCAAATATCTTCTGCCAGCTGCAGACTTAAAATACTTTTCTCGTTTGATTGCTTCAGGTCTCGACTCGAATTGCTCGTGATATATCAAATCAAAGGGAATGTAGCTCTTTATCGATTTTGTCTGCCCAGCGTTGTGTTGTTTCAATCTTTCTTCCAAATCCTGACAATGGCCTTTATACAAGAACTCAAAATTGCGGCTTTTAATAACATAAACAAAAAACATACTCTGAAATTCTATCCCTGCCCGACTGGCGTCAGTCAGGCGGGCATTGTACTACGGAGCCAGATACAATCAGTTGCAAAAATAGAACAAATCAACTGGCTTTGAAAGCCTTATTGAATAACGGCCACTACTTCGATTTCAATCAAAAAATCAGGATCAACCAGTGAAGTAACACCTACCAATGTGCTGGCTGGTGGTTGACTTGTAGACAAATAAAATTTTCTTACTTCGCGGAAAACGGCCACGTCTTTAGGTTGGCAATTTACTATATAGGTATTAACCTTAACCACATCCGCGAAAGTAGCACCTGCTTGGGCCAACACGCGTTGAATATTCTCAAAAACCTGAATCGTTTGAGCCTTCAAATCGCCCTTGGCAACTACTGCACCTGCCGCATTCAAAGGCACTTGTCCGGAAACGTAAATCGTCCTTCCTCCACCCACCACCGTGGCATCGCTATACCCTACCGGCTTCGGGTTAATAAATTCTTTCTTTTGCGCCATAGCCGATACACTTATTGCAATACAAAAAAATAAAAAAGAACCTTTCGTTTTGGTGCTCATACAAATAAGGGTACTACGACCTAGATATGTTCCTTCTTATTCTTCACCAGATCGTACAACAACTCGCGCGCTCGATGGAGCTGCGCTTTTACTGTACCAAGAGGTGCTTCTAGTTCTGCGGCAATTTCTTCGTAGCTCAATTCATGAAAGTAGCGCAAGCGAACCAATTTTTGATACTTGGGGGGCAGCATGTTTACAAACACCTGCATCAACTCTTCCTTTTGAAGACGGATAGCCTCTTCCTGGGGATCTAGATTTCCTTTATCCTGAATATCAATAGACACCGAACCTCCATCGTCATCCGTAAAGGTGTTTTCAATACTAAGTGTATTTA